>CANRDB010000014.1 GCA_947629315.1 uncultured Bacilli bacterium | reverse complement strand
ACAAAAAAGAAGTAAGAATAATAACTTACTTCCTATCGTGGAAAGTTCCATTTACACAGAAATCTTTACACACTCATATATCAAATCGTTATGAGTGAAAGTTGTAAATATCTATGCCATTCGCTCCATTTTAAATACAAAGACTAGTCCTTATACGAGAACTAGTTTTTTTATTCCAAGTTATCAGTTTGAAAGCGACTAAACACATCACCTTGAACAATTTCTTTTAAGTACATATTTTCAATGATATGATTATCTAAGTTTCCCAATATTTTTTACAATTTCTTCATCTCTCATATTATTTGGAAAATTTCTATGATATATTTAATAATTCTTCCAGTATGAATCACTCTCTTTATTATTAAAATACATTTCTTTAGTTATTAATAATTCTTTAACTATTGTATCCTTATCAAAAACTTTTTCTATATGTTCTTTATCTGTATGAACAAAACCAGCTGTTTTAAATGATTTTATAGCATAAATTCTATCAAGCGGAACCATATCAGATAATTCACTAATACCATTTTTTTCAAAAGCAACTTGTTCCAATTCCATCAAAGCAAGACAAGAATAACCTTTACCCCTAAATTTATCACTAATTAATATTCCCATTGAATGAATATCCCCGTCTGGATAATAATAAGCTTCTCCAATTGGTTCTTCTTCATCTATTGAATAAATATATGCATAATACCTATCTGGTTCTTTATTAACCCATTTATAATACCACTCAAGCATTTCTTTGTCGGTTTTTGTTATAGTTCCAGTTTCTTTATCATACCCTTTTAAATCTAAATCAAAACCGACATTATAAGACATAGTTTTAGGATCATTTATCCATTTCTGTCTATATTTTAAATCATTAATAGTAGGTACAACTAAAAATACTCTTTTCATATTACCACCAATCTATATTCATTATATCATATTGTAAACATCCCATATTCCCTAAGTTGTCATGGAAATCTTATTAGGTATATATGTAAGATTTTAAGCCCTCTTATCACCTCTTTATGCTAATGACTCGCCCTCTTGTGTGAGTTTTCTTTTATTTTCATGCACTGTCTATCAAATTAAAAACGCACTTAATTGACATCATCAATTCAAGCGCGTTTTTCATAATTTCTAATTTTAACTATAGAATTTTATTATTTCATTTTTGAATATTCTAGAATATTCAACCTACTTTGAAATTTTACAAACACCTTTGTATATTTAGTCTATGAAACGAGTTTTTGATCCAAATAATTTAAAGCTTTCATTTTTAAATCATTCATTTTTTTATTTTCCAATTTATATTCAAATCTATCAAATAACTTGTTGATATAATTTTTTTTATTAACTGATAACTACATTTAAAATTTAATCCAAATATAAATGCTATGTGGGATATCCATATATCAATACCAGTTTTTCTATCTGTACTTAATATTGTTTTTTCATTCATAAAGTCACTATATATTTTCTCTGTTATGATGGAATTTTCAATGTCTTCAGTATGTATATTAGCCATTGTATATATATCATCTACTGTTTTTGCTCTAAAACTATCAATTTTGTCAGCATCTCTAATAATTTTGCAATGTAATATTTCATTATCAGATAACCCACTTTCATCCAAGATATATTTACTGTGATTGGCAATAGCTTTTTTTATGATTTCATCATACTCTCTACTACTTACAAAGTTCCTTATTTCATTTTTATCAAACAACAGTTTCACTCCTAACGTAGCATGATCAAAATTAGTAATATCTTCTCTAAAACTTTTCATTTCTGTCGCTTGAGTAAATCTACCAATATCATGTAATAATGCAATTACCATTGCTATATCAGTATTTAATTCATCTAAATTTAATTTTTCACAAATATATTTTGCGTTATTTACCACTTGATAAGTGTGTTTCACTTTATGCAATATTTTCTCATTTTTCATATCAAAATTAGTATTCATAAAATGATTAAAATATTTATTTGCAGATGTGTACATATTCATTTTATATATTCCCTCCATTTAGTGATTACATTACTGATATCCTATTTATTCACTTTTCATTATATAAAATTTAATGCTTTTATGTACCATCTTTTTCACGATATTTTATGGCAAGTTCTATTATTTTGTCAATAAATGGCATATTTCTTCCAATCTGTTCGACAAAATGATTTCCTAAAACGGATTGAATGTCAGCAAGCGCAAGTTGTATATACTTTGCCTCAATTTCAAATAATTCTAAATAATTCAAGATAATATCCTCAATGAAATAAAAACGATTATTCACTAGTAGCCTATAAACTTTATGAAAATTATCTGCATCCAATGAATTTATATAGGCTTCTTCGTAATTGCTATATACTAAATCTAAATAGGTAGAATTTAAATATTTATCTAAAAACATACTAGACTCCTTTGACTAGTTGATTTTTAATAGAATATTCACTAATGAGATCTTCAAGTACAATACCATATTTTTCTTTCATATCAGGACTACTCATAGAAAAAATATCAATTAATAAACCATTGTCATCAACAATAGACATATTACGTGCTTTCAGAAATTCTATTTTAGCTTGTAATTCTTGTGTAGAAATGTGACTAAGAACCATTTGGTTTTTATTTTTATCTATATTGTATTGCATACAAATGTGATTGATTTCTTCTGTATTCTTTTTAACATTAAACATCATCCCAATTTGTAAAAGTAATAGGCCTTGTGGACTTTCTGGTAATACAGTTCGTCTTTGTTTTCCAATCCAAGTTCCAAGATTTATCGTTCCCTTTTCATCATAGGTATAACCATCATTCGTTTTAAAACCTTGCGGAATTTCTAAATTTCCATAATGTTCATAGTATGTTTTGGCAAGTTCGTAACTTTTATTCCATCTTTCTTCTGAAGGATTTAATGTGAAACCGATTGACTCGAGTAACTGCTGTCTTTCTTTCGATAAACTAGAAAAGTATTTTCTTTGCGTACCAATCCAAGTTCCAAGATTTGCGGTTCCATTCTCATCATAGGTATAACCATCATTCGTTTTAAAACTAAAAGACATTAACAAATTTCCATGATGTTCGTAGTATGTTTTGGCAAGTTCATAATTTTTATGCCATCTTTCTTCCGAAGGATTTAATGTGAAACCGATTGACTCGAGTAACTGCTGTCTTTCTCTCGATAAACTAGAAAAATTTTGTCTTTGCATACCAATCCAACCTCCAAGATTGGAACCATTTTCATGATAGGTATAACCATCATTGGTTTTAAAACTAGAAGATATTAACAAATTTCCATGATGTTCATAATAGGCTTTGGCAAGTTCATAATTTTTATGCCATCTGTCTTTTGAAAAACTTACTATAAAGCCGATTGACTCGAGTAACTGTTGTCTTTCTTTCGATAAACTAGAAAAGTATTTTCTTTGCGTACCAATCCAAGTTCCAAGGTTGGAACCATTTTCATCATAAGTATAACCATCATTGGTTTTAAATAGACGAGGAACTCTTAAATTTCCATAATGCTCATAATAAACTTTGGCAAGTTCATAACTTTTATGCCATCTTGCTTCTAAAAAATTTGCGATTTCATTTTTATAACCATCATTGGTTTTTAATTTTTGAGAAGTTTCTAAATTTCCATGATGTTCATCGTATGTTTTGGCAAGTTGGTCATTTTTATTCCATCTTTCTTCTGAAGGATGTAGTATAAAACCGATTGACTCGAGTAACTGTTGTTTTTCACTCGATAAACTAGAAAAAATTTGTCTTTGAGTATTCATCCATGTTCCAAGATTTATAGTTCCATTTTCTTCATAGGTATAACCATCATTCGTTTTAAAATGAAAAGGTATTAACAAATTTCCATGTTGTTCATAGTAGGCTTTGGCAAGTTCATAATTTTTATGCCATCTTTCTTCTGAAAAAATTACTTTAAATCCTATTGACTCAAGTAACTGTTGTCTTTCCCTTGATAATTTAGAAAAGTTTTGTCTTTGGGCACTAATCCAAGTACCAAGATTTGAACCATTTTCATCATAGGTATAACCATCATTGGTTTTAAAACTTTGAGGAATTTTTAAATTTCCATGTTGTTCATAGTAGGCTTTGGCAAGTTCATAATTTTTATGCCATTTTTCTTCTGAAGGAATTACTATAAAACCGATTGACTCGAGTAACTGTTGTCTTTCTTTCGGTAAATTAGAAAAGTTTTGTCTTTGCCTCTGAATCCAAGCGCCAAGATTTGCTCCATTTTCTTCATAGGTATAACCATCATTCGTTTTAAATAGGCAAGGCATTTTTAAATTCCCATGATGTTCATAATAGGCTTTGGCAAGTTCGTAATTTTTATGCCATTTTTTTTCTGAAGAACTTGCTATGAAACCAATTGACTCGAGTAACTGTTGTCTTTTCTTCCGTAAATTAGAAAAATTTTGATTTTGTGTATAAATCCAAGTTCCAAGATTTATAGTTCCATTTTCATCATAAGTATAACCATCATTCGTTTTAAAAGTTAAAGGTATTAACAAATTTCCATGATGTTCATAGTAAGCTTTGGCAAGTTCGTAATTTTTATGCCATTTTTCTTCTGAAGAACTTAATGTAAGACCTATTGACTTGAGTAACTGTTGTCTTTCTTTCGATAAACTAGAAAAATAACTTTTTTGTGTACCCATCCAAATACCAAGAGTAAATCCATTTTCATCATAGGTATAACCATCATTCGTTTTAAACTTTCTAGGAATTTTTAAATTTCCATAATGTTCATAATAAGCTTTGGCAAGTTCATAATTCTTATGCCATCTTACTTCGAATGGATGGGATGTGAAACCGATTGACTCAAGTAACCGTTGTCTTTCTTCTGATAAACTAGAAAAACTTATTCTTTGCCTCTTAATCCAAATGCCAAGATTCAATCCATTTTTATCATAGGTATAACCATCATTGGTTTTAAAACTTTGAGAAAATTCTAAATTTCCATGATATTCATAATAAGTTTTGGCAAGTTCATAATACTCTTCCCATGTCATTGTTAATCTATCATCCACATACCTTAACATCTCAAATAAATCTTGATTTTCTATTTCGATATCGAAAGATGCATCTTTTATTTTTATATCTCTATGACGCCCTAATCCATTCCTTTGTATGTCTTTCATCCTATCTTTTAAATTATTTTCAAGTTCTTTTATGAAATCATAGTTATTAGTTAAATCAATAACTACTGGAGCAATTAGTTTTTCAATTAAATCTTCTTTCGAGAGATTCTCTTTTATAGGAATATCTCTTGATTTACACATTTCTATTAATTCTTCTATAGAATATTTTTCTAATTCAGCAAACATATCTTTAGTATTTCCACGAACAGCTAGTGCCCTACCTAATTGTTTCCAATATACAATGTTTGATGTTATTCCACGACCCATAATAACACCATCAATATTAGATGCATGAATTCCTTCATTATATTGATTTATGGCAAACATTATGCGAAGTTTATGACTAGCTTTTTCACCATCTAGCGTAACATCTTCATAAAAGGCATCACGATTTTGTTTGTCCTCTTCTCCCACCTTGTTTGTTGAAGTATAAATAACGATATCTTCTTCTGGTACCATTTGTTTTAACCATTCAAGTGCTTGCATTTTAATTGTTTCAATATCCTTAGTTCCTTCTTCTGCACAAGGTGGGCATAAATAAATATATTTTCCATTTGGTTTGATACTTTTTCTTAAAATATTAGGAATACTTGGTGCTTCCTGGATTCTTCTTTTCACATTTAATAAAATAGCCATATAGTCCTGATATTCTTTGGTAGTAGCGTTTAGTTTCTGGACTCTTCTTTCTAAATTACTTTCTAAATTAATTAAATTCGTATATGCACTTTTATAAACTGGTTTAGGAAGAACACCATCTATCATAGCATCACATAAATCATATCTACTCACTACTTTTCCTGAAAATAATTCATTAGTATCAGGATTAGCTATATCTTTTACTGTATCAGTAGTCATACCAAATATCTTCATTTCCGGATGTGTCTCCCTCATAGTATCGATTCTTGCTCCCCATTTCGGTGATTCTATATGATGAAATTCATCAAGGATTAGGAAATCACAATCGATATCTTGAATTTCATCTTTTGATAAAGGTACAAAACTTTGATATGTTCTAAATTTTAAATTTGAAAAATCTCTTTCGAAATCTAAATTTGGATGATCTTCTATTATTTTTTTGATGTGTTCAATCATTCCATTGGATGGTGCTACATAAACAATGGCTTTATCTTTATTATCATAAGCAAGTTGAAGAGCAATATAAGATTTGCCTGTCCCTGTTGCTTGGATAATCCCAACAATATCTTCACCATTTTCAAATGCAGATTTTATCTTTTGATAACTATCCGCATTATGATCATATAAACCAACTATGTTAAATTCGTTATTATTCACAACTATCCCCCTCATACATTTCAATATCAGTAAAATGTTTCCCTGATATATCTTGTTCTACAATTAAAACAAAATCATTTTTCATTATTTTAGAATTCAATTCATCTTCTTCTACTACTATGTCTTTTACACCATCAATAGTCATTACCTTAAAGCCAATATTAGTTCTATCCATAACATCTAATAACCCACCGTTTTTATATTGTTCTGGAACGTATACTTCAAATACTTTTCCAATTGTTGTAATCATTGTTTTCACTTCCTTTATTGATGATATATTTTATTTTCAATCCTCATTTTTTTAAAACTTCTATATTGATAAGTAAAGAATTATTTTTGTAAACGACTTTCAAACACTGGTTTAGCATAGTTATCAAACGTTATGAATTTAGTTAATTTTTTAGTAGCTTCTATAACTTGCTTACTATCAATGTCATCTGCTTCAATCTCTTGATGCAAAATATCTGGCATATGGTGTCCAATTAAATTAGCGGTTTCTTGTCCAAAGAATAAATACTGACTACTGAAAGATTTTGCCTTTAAACTCTCACAAAATCTATTAGGATTTCTTGTAATATTCCAAGTATTATCAATAGAGTAATGCTTACCATTTATTTCAATACTATTCCAAGCATGACTGCCATTTCTTATCGGTCTCACATTCAGATTAATGAGAGGATTATTAGAAAGTAATGTCGTAGTGGCAGCTATTCATATATTTTTTTACAAAGGCACTTCTCGGTCTCCTCTTAGATAACTCTGTCATCAATACCACACCCCTTTTTTTTCGGAGGCTATATTAACACTTTTTCCCTAAAATATCAAATTGATATAAATGGTAGTTCCTTTTCTATCACTAGAAAGTTAGATGCAAATTTACCTATCCAATCGTTTAAAAGCGAAATCTGTCAATTTCTTTCATGATGAATTTGCTCGAACGTCACGAGCATTTATCTATATCACTCATTATTGAGAACTTTTTTATGGAAATAAAACTTCCTGATAATTACATATTTTGTCTAAAACGGAATAGCGAAAAATTTATAATTTTGAACAATATAGAATACTTTAAAAAAATGATTCATTATGAACATGTATTACTTAAAAAAAACGATGACTATTTAAGTCATCATTTTTTATCTGTGAATGTCATTAGATTCATTTATTTCAAAATCATTTGCTTCATTAAAAGTGTTAGGTTTTAAATTCATTTTTTGTTCTTGATCTAATAATTCTTTCTTTTCTCTTTGATATCTTTCTTCAAACTTATCATATAAAACTCTATTATTCGTATAAGTTAAGTTTGGATCATCCTCATCATAAATAAAGTCGGCATCTAATACCACTAAATCCCCTTCTTTAAGGATTGTTTCTCCTCTCCTCGTATCTAAACCTAATACTTTTTCTGATGGTTGTAAATTAGTTTTCCAGTGCACTATATTTTCTCTCGTTAATCTTCCAACATTAGTACTTTTTATATCTGTCCAAACTAGTTTTAAATCACGCAAGTTTTTAAATAATTGGTATAATTCTTCTTTGCTAAATTCTCCTGTAGTCACTCGTTCAGTAACCTCAACAAAACAATGTTCATCACCAAATTGTAGTTCTTTTCGAAGCAATGGAGCAATGATGTAGGGATTATTTGGAAATTTTTTAGTAAACCTATTTCCAATTTTAATAACTTTATTACCAATTAATAAAACGCGTGAAAATCCACCACCATTATAGGTAATATCAGAAAATTTTACATTTTCATTTTTCATAACATCTAATACAATTAATTTAACTATTTCTTTTAAATTTTCATCTTTTATCTCCACAAGACGATCAGTTTCACAAAATATAGAATTTATTGCTTTTTCTTCATTGTTATCAATGTAATCTTTCACTTGGGAAAGCGCAACAGGATTGTCTTTTACAAAATTCACTAAAGTATATAAGTTTTTCTCATGTTCCATCAGCAAAGGTAAATTGTCATAAATAATTTGTTTATTATCTCCTTTATAATCAATTGCCAAATAAGGAATATCACATTTATTCTCAACCATTAATTTTAAAAAGTTTTTTTGATCTTCTTCATTTAAATTTAAATGTAATTTATCTAATATAATATCGGCAGAAAAATGTTTGCTGACATCCAGAGTTACTATTGTTTTTAAAATATCATTATCCATAAAATAAGCATATTCACCATGTAAGCAACACTGAATATTATAAAATAATTGATTAATTCCTTCTTTATAGGGATATTTTTTTAACCCTCTTATAAATTTTTCTTTAAAACTAGGTTGCTTTATTAATAAATTAGTATCTAGGAAAAGAATATCAATATTAGAATCAACAATATATGGAAGGATTTCATCAAAATGATTTGCTATTATTTTAGCATTTTTATTTTTTAAAAACGAACGATTTAATTTTTTTAAAATAAAATCACTTAATTTATCAAATTCATCATGATAATAACTTGCGCATTCATTTTCAATGGATTGTTGTCTTATGTTCTTTGCTTCTTCAATTAATCTGTTCAATTTCCTTTCTAGCATCATTTTACCTCCCTTTGTTATATTATAACATAACCTTTTTTAATTTATTTAAAAATCTTCTACACTCGCTTTCTTTATAAAAAATTCCAAATATTAGGAATTTTTTTGTTATCTTTAGGAGGATTATTCAGTACATGAAAACAAGAAAAACAAAAACTGCTATAGATTTTTAAAAATTTTAAATAAGCATAGGACTAACAACAATACCAATTATCTACTTTCACATAAATTATGAATGAAGTAGCAATTGCTATTTCTAATTTGACCTTGACAAACTAAATAGAAAGGAGAATGTAATTTGCGTAAAAATAAACTATTAATTATAACTCTTTTCTTTCTTGTAGCAATTATTCTAATGGCCGTTGGTTATTCTACATTTGCGACTGATTTTACGATTGATGGAACTGCCGAGATTACGGGTGAGTGGGACGTTAGAATCACAAATATAACCGCTACACAAGTACCTGATGGTTGTGATGCTGGAACACCAACTTTTACGAAAGATTCGATTAACTTTTCTGCTAAACTAAATAAACCTGGTGATGAGATTATTTATGAGGTTACGATAGAAAATTTAGGAACCATTGATGCCGAATTACAAACAATTATATTCACAGAAGAAATAGATGGCATCGAAGAAATTAACTATACGACATCTGAACTTAAGAAAGACTTAAATGTTGGAGATTCCACTACTTTCTATATTATCGTAACCTATGTTAAAAACGCGAAACAAGTTCCCGATGTGAAAACCAAAACCTTAACAGGAATCATTCAATATGTTCAAAAAGAAAATGCTTAAACCAAAATCACTATTTTTTCTTTTCATCATTTATGCCATAAGCCATATTCTCTTGAATACCAATTATTTTTATATTCATTTTTTGAAACCAAGTTTTTGGGCCATTTTTCTCATTATTTTTTATCGCCAAGAAGAAAAGCCACCTAGGAACAAAGAAATGAATATTGCTTTCCTGATATCTGTCCTCTTTTTTATTCTTGATTTCGTGAGTGGCTTTCTTTTTGGATTTCAGAAAAGTCTTTCTAATACTTCACTCATTCATATTATTATAAATGGATGGAAAGTTATCTTACCAATATGTGGTATGGAAATCATGCGCTACAAACTTCTTAGAAGAAACAAAAATAATTTTGGTTTTAAGGCGTTCATAACCATCATCATCATTTTAAGTGAAATTAATTTTAAAGCCCTTTTTCTTTCACGTAATATCGATTTTTTCTATTATCTTACTTCTATCATTATCCCTATCATTGCGCAAAATATTCTATGCACTTATTTATCTTGCCATTCACACTATAACACTACGATTATTATCAAAATATTTCATGAACTACCCAACATGATTTTACCAATGATTCCCTATCGCGATTGGTTTATGGCGGGTACTTTTGATATCATTCAGGATTTCATCCTTTACTATGTATTTCAATCCTTTATTTTTAGGAAAAAAACTAGAAACCATGTTACGCATGCAAGTTATCTTTTAACCATCATTATCTCTATTTTATTTGTATCATTTATGCTTGGACTATTTTCTTATCAACCTATCGCTATTTTATCTAACAGTATGAATCCTACTTTTCAAAGAGGCGATATTGTCATCTATAAAAAAGAAGACAAGATTGTACCTGGTGATATTATTGTCTTTCAATATCAAAATCAAATAATCGTTCATCGGGTTATCTATATAAATGAATATTATATTACCAAAGGAGACGCTAATAATACTGTAGATTACATAAAAGTTCAAAAGGAAGATATCAAAGGTGTCTATCAATTTTCTATCCAATATTTGGGATATCCTTCTATTTGGTTACATGAATGGTTTACAAAGGAGAATGAATTTGCAAGAAAACAATAAAAAAAGAAAAATCTTCTCGATTTTCGTGACAATTCTTCTAATAGGAATTCTTGTTTTAGGAGGAATCTACATTCATAATACTAGAAAAAAAAGAAATACCTATCAATCACAAAATAACACAGATTATGAGGTTACTTTAAATCCTAACAATTATTTTATCAATAATCCATTAGAATCTAATCATTCCTATATTGCAGGTTCCATTCAACATATTGATATTTATTTTGATTACTATATAAAAAACAAAACAAAGGAAAAAATGGACTATTCTTATGGTCTTACAGCAACTATCAAAAGTTATGCGGATAATGGTACAAAATTAATTTGGACAAAAGATTTTATTTTAAAAACTAGGAATCATTTAAAGGAAAAAGAAATTCAGATAAAAGAGAATTACCAATTAGATTATCAATATTATGTGAATTATGTGAAATCTTTTCAAGAATATTATCATATAAAAACAGAAAACTATTTATCGATAAAACTAAATGTAAAAATTGATGATAAAGATAATCCTTCCGTTGAATTAATGATTCCCCTTAACGAAAACGTGATAGAACTGACGATGAAAGAAGAAAATGCTTTGTCAGAAAATGATAACCAAAGTATTTTTATAGAAATACTATCAGTCTTTATGATTGGGATAGTCATTATTTATCTCGTCAGTAAAATTTTATTCAGCAATAATAGTGAAGAGACAATTTTAAAGGACTATCAAGATATCATAATCCCCATTCAAAAGGAACCTAATAGGAATATTGATGATGTTCTTTATTTAACTAGTTTAAAAGATTTAATCCATATAGCCATTAATCATAATTCCTATATATTTCATTATCAGAATAACTACTATACGGTAATAGATCATATTTATTATATTTATCAATTAAAAAAATCTACATAAAGATATCAACATTATTTTTAGAAATTGATGATTAGCTTCTATCTCGTTTTTTGATTACATTTTAGTTTGATTTTTTCCATATCGAACTCATTAAATACCAGATCTTACTAGTGATAATTTACATAAAACACAGAAAGACAATTACGAACCCTGTAATTGTCTTTCTTTTTATTGTATTTCTAGTAATTTCTTATTAATTCTAGTTTCTACTTCTAAATAATACTTCATTTCCTCATCATTCAAATCATCATCCTCCCATTTTTCAAATGATTCTAATGCTTTTATATATTTATCTGCATAATTTGAATAATCTTTTAATAAAGAAGCATCACTTGGATTAGCATTATATTTTTTCATAAATTTTATATATTCATCCATAAATGATTCATAATCATCCATCGCTTGTTTAAACTCTTTACCAAGACCGTTATTGGTAGATGGTTTAGATGTCTCTTCTTTTGAATCTTCTTCTGGATCCTCTGGTGTTTCCTCTTCAGGTCCTTCTAAACTAATACTATATTCTTTATCCTCTTCATCAAAATATAGTCTTAGAGAATATCCTTCTTCATTTTTTGCGCTAAAGGAATAAGAAGAATTATCAATATCAACAGTATATCCTTCATCCTTACAAGCACTTACATAATTCTTATATTCCTCTTTATCTACACCCATAATATAGAGGGATAAATAATTTGATGAATCAGAAACCAATCTTCCCTTTAAAGTTTCTGGTTCTGGCAATTTATCACTTAGAACATATTCACTCCAATCAAGTTTTTCTGCCTCTTCTTTAGCGTGATTGGCTTTTCCGCCGATTTGAACATCTCCTAAAGCTATAAACGGAATAATCAAAACACATCCACCTATAAAAACAATTTTATGAAGATTTTTCATCTTTTCTGGTAACACATCTAAACAAAGTAATGTTACATAACCAAATGCCACAATTTGAACGATACCAATTAATCCACTAAGTATTTTACCATCGCTAAAAGCAGTAAACGTAAATAATAAACAAATAATGGTTAAAGCAATAGCCCATCCTTTTAATTTACCTGTATTTTTTTCTTTCTTATATTTCCGTTCATCATTGTAGTCATCTGTTTTCTTTTTCTTTTCTAATTCATACTCATCTAATTCTTTTTTTGCCTTCATTTCGGCTTTTTTAATTCTTCCCACTTCTGTAGCTTTATCATCGATAATTACTTTAGATCCACAGAATTTACATCTCATTTCATCGGAATCTCCAGAAAACTCCAATTCTGCTCCACAAGAAGGACACTTCAATTTTTTTAATTCCATATATTCAACTCCTCTACATACAAATTCATTATATCATAAAAACTTCACACAGTCGACACTTTTTCGCTTTTTCTAAAAAAATAAAAAGGCAAGAGCATTTTAAAATACCCTAGCCTACATTCTTTTGATATCTTCGATTGCCTCCGAATGAAGCATATCATGAAATCTTCCTATTTTATCTAATGAACGATTGATATCATCCATGAGACTTTGATATAAAGTTGGTTCAAAGGAGCTTTGATTAGAAATTAGTTTTTTTTGACACGCTTGTAATTGCCATGCGATTTCCTCTATATGATTGGGATCCCAAGATTGCATATGTTCAATTTCTGAAACATAGGATTCTACTTGATTGGTAAGAGCAGAGGAATCCATGTTCACACTACTGGATGTTTGCGAATGTTCTTGGGTTTTCTCCCCCACTATGAAATCCACATATTCTTCTAAACTGGGATTTTCTGCACTAATATCACTCACGATATTAACGGCTTCAAACCACTCATCACTCATTGTTCTAGTATGATGGACAACATATTGATAATACTGCATTACCTTTGTCCATTTATGGATAAATTCATCCTTATTATTTTGAATAGCTATTTCTGCATCCCCCACTGAGATGAAATCTTGAACATACTTTCTTAATTCTTCTAAAGCCTATTTGATTGGCATGATAATCACTTCCTATTATCATTTTAGCATACAAATCATTTTCTTGTAAAATATGCTTAAAAATTTGCTGACTCTCCTTAATATTTTTTCTATATAATAGACAATCACCGAACTTACCATTTCCTGCTTTCTAATCCTTATGAATCTTTCCCATCATTTTATGTTAAAATAATAAATAGGTGATGTACTTTGAATATCTATAAAAGTTTAAACGAGATAACCAAATATATTGATGAAAACCTTGATAAAGATATCCCCTATGAAACATTGGCAAAATTTCTAGGAGTCAATATTTATACGATGCAAAGATTATTTACTATGATTGCAGGTATTTCTTTATCAGAGTATATTAGAAAAAGAAGATTATCAAATGCGGCCTTTGATTTATATGAAAAAAATCAGAAAATAATAGAGGTAGCATTCAAATATCAATATGATAATGCCACCTCATTTTCTAGAGCTTTTGAAAAATTTCATGGTGTAAAACCTAGTCATATCAATAAAGAAACCAAATTAAAAAACTTTCCAAGAATAGTTTTTCCGGAAGATAGGAATATCACCACAGAACTAAATTATGAAATCATTCATCTTGACGAAATAAATTTATACGGGGTAAGTATGAAAACAAATAATGAGAAAATTGAGCAAGATGCCCCTAACTTTTTTCGTAAAACAGAACAAAAATATCTTGCAAAATATGGACAAGTCCAATATGGAATGGTTACTTATAAAGATATTGAAAGAGTTAAAGTGGATAAATACTATTGTCTATATACAACAGAAATATCTACCATGGAACATATCAAAATTCCTAAAAGCAAATGGCTAAAATTCCATATTCCCTCTCAAAATGCCCCGGAAATTCATGAAATATCTCAAAAATTTTACAAGGAATTTTTACCATCTTGTAAGTATAATTTCAAAGAATTACCAGAATTAGAATATTATCATGATGATGTAACTGACTTTTTAGTAGCTATTGATTAATCTGACAAAATTGATTGCTGAAAAGTCAGTTTTTTATTTTGTGCTTTTGCTAAAATGGTAACTAGGGGGATAGTTGATTTATGGGAATAACGTCAGAAATTTATCTAACTAAGGCATTTGTTTCAAAAGAGGAATGGTTCAAGTTCATTCAAATCCTATCCAATTATAATGGAATTTTGAGAAAATGGAAAATCATCATTACGAATGACAAAAATCAAATTCAATATTTTGTGAAAACAAGATGTCCTTTACCAATTACTATCAATCATCTGGATTCTTTCTTATTCAAACCTACGCAAGAACGAATTAGGCCCAAATTCAATTATCAATACTTCGTATTCCCCAACATAAATTTCACTATCATCGATTTCATAAATGATAGTGAAATAAGAAACAAAGGTACTTTGGAATATTTAGAAATTCATTTTCTAAAATTCTATGATGGAAAAATAAAATCAAAAGCGATTTTTTATGTAAATAAGAAAGGAATTATCAAAAAATACCAAATTTTATGTGCTCGTCCAGATTGTATATTATCGATAGACTTTGAAGGAAATAAAAGATATTTTTACAAAAAAGCACCAAAATATTTAGAACTCAATAAGATATTGCCTATCTTAAGCAGTAACGCTAATCATGCTTTATTGTCCATTGATCCATTCCCCTATTCACAAGGCCTGTTCTATCTCAATCAAGATAGTTTTCGTTTTGATAAACATTCCGTTATCTTTGGTTCTTCTGGATCTGGAAAATCGAAATTGATAAGTTTATTCATTCACAATATCCATCAAAGTGAAAATTTACGTCAAAAGTATAAAGTGGTAGTTATCGATCCTCATGCCTCTTTAGAAAATGATATTGGTGGGATTGGAAAAGTGATTGATTTTCAAAATAATTTAGATAGTATCAATTTGTTTATGAACAATAAAGATGATATTATCTCCTCCACAGAACTACTGCTAGATTTATTAAAATCATTAATGGCTGACCAATATAATTCTAAATTAGAAAGAGTATTAAGGCATTCTATCCGTTTACTATTAACGAACGAATCTTTTAATTTTAGAAATTTAAGGCATCTTATTTTAGATTTAGAATATAGAAATGATTGTATCAAAAAATTACAATATCAATTACCCACTAGTGTAATTGAATTCTTTCTATCAGATTTTAATGATTTGAAAACAAAATCTTATGAGGAAGCTATCTCCCCCATCATCGGCTTTATCGATGAAATGGAAATGATACCTATATTCCATTTGGAAGGAAATTACGAAAATCTAAAAAATACGGTTCATCAGCATTTCTTGACTTTGTTCTCACTAGATAGAACAAAACTTGGCGATAAAGTTACAAAGACAATAGCAGGCTTAATCATGCAACAACTATTAACCATAATCCAACATCATGAAATAGAGGAACACATCCTATTTATCATCGACGAAATAGCTGTCGTAGAAAACCCTATACTATCTCGATATTTAGCAGAAGCCAGAAAATATCATTTATCTTTAATTTTAGCAGGACAATATTTTAATCAAGTATCTGATGAATTAAAAAACTCTATATTTGCTAATACTACCAATTACTTTATCTTTAGAGTATCCAAATTAGATGCGAATGTATTCGTAGACAATTTTGATATCCAAATACCTTTAGACAATTCTAAAGAAAAAAGAATTCAATTATTAACGGAACTACAAAACAGGGAATGCGTCGTGAGAGTCGAATCTAACGGAATCCTATTACCAGCCTTTAAGGGAACTACCATAGATTATACCAATATTTCTAGAGTAAAAAGAGATATCCTAGAGGATAATAAGCAAGATTATCAAAAGAAATCAAGTAACTTGAAGACGGATTTTAGTATCCAAAGTAATGTCAGTTTAAAAGATATTTTCACATCTCATTCAACGAACAAAAAAGGTGGGTGAAAAAATGAATGATAAACAAGCATTAGAAATCGTGAATAAGATTTTTAAAAGTATATTCCATCAAGAGAATTATGATTCTCTTGATACCCTACTCGAAAAATATGCTTTTGATATCAAACTACCAAAGCCAGTGAAAGATTCCACAACCAATGAACTAACATGGGCTGATGCCATTCATAGTGGTAGATTTATCACAGCTAACAATATGGAAAAAAGAGAAAAAACGGAAGGATGGATGTTACCGAAGCAAGAAATTCATAGTCTTCAAGAAATCATGAATATATGGGACACTATCAATTTAACTACAACGGAAAGAGTTTATGATTCTATCAATGTCGCCAAGAGTGATACGATTTATAGATGTGAAAATATCTATAGAAGTACAGATTGTAGTGATTCTAAAAATTTAATTTATTGCGATTCTTGTGCAAATTGTGAATTCTTACTAGCATCTCAAAGATCGGGAGCATGTAATTTTAGTATTCGATGTGATGATTCTAAAAACTGTAGTAATAGTTGTAATGTAATATGTTCTAGTAAAGTTATGAACTCTCTATTTATTCAAGATTGTTTTGACCTATATGAATGCATGTTTTGTTCCCATATAGCATCTAAAAAATTTTGTATAGCAAATATGCAATTTGAAGAACAAGAATATTACGAAATAAAAAAGGTAATTGTGGAATGGATATTACATTCCTAACATATAAATCCCTATATCTCATTTTTATGGAATCCACTTTTATAAAATCAATATCAAAAGACACGCAAATATGATAAAATATCCATAGATGAGAGGTTATTATGAACAAAGTATTTTTATATTTATACCCTATTGAAGAGTACACCAAGATGTTTTTGTTTCGGGATGATAGCTACTATGATAAATGGAATATCAAAAGACCCCTTCCCATTTTAAATGAATGTATTCAAAAAAGATATAGAGATCACGGTTTTCAAGTAGTGTTTGCGCTATATCCTGACCGAAATATATATGGTATTGTTCCTAAGCCACAAGATAAAATCATTTACACGGATGTCACTTTTGAGCAAGCGAGCGCTTGCTATAGCGATGGAACTCCCAAAAAAGATTTCGTATCCACATATCCCAATGAATTTTTATTACTCAATCAACTAGGAACGATTGAGGAATTAGTCATTGGGGGATATCATTTTAGTGATTGTGTCAAAAGAGTTGGAGAAACAGCTTTCAAAATAGGGATTGATACAATGATTGATATCGATTTAACCGATTTATTTTTTTCTATTTATAGGAAAGAAGACTATTTTATGCTAGAGGAATATAACCCCCAAAGATATCAAAATTATTGGCAAAAAGAACTAGAAAAACAAGGAGAACGTAAATCGGCTATCGAACGACAATTTCAACTTCTATATGATAGTCCTATCTATCGATTTGAAATCTCCAATCATAAAAAGGAATCGATACATATCTAAAAAATGGGATAAAAAAAGAGCATCAAGCTCTTTTTTCAATAGAACAACCCCTACTTATGCAAATTCTTAAAAATATTTTTTAAAGAATCATGAATCACTAAATCGGCTTGATCGTCATAGGAAGTCTCTGTCTGATTTAAAATAACGAGATAGTTTCCTTGAAAAAGACGGATTAAACTGCTAGCAGGTTCTACGGTGAGAGAAGTTCCAGCAACTATCAATAAATCAGCATCTTGAATAGCTTGAATCGATGCTTCAAAAGCATCCTCTGGAAGAGATTCGCCATATAATACGACATCCGTTTTAATCATTCCCCCACATGTACAAGTAGGAATTCCCTTACTTTGAAAAACGTATGAAGCATCGTAGTTTTTATAACATTGAGTACAGTGATTGGTCATAATCGTACCATGAATTTCATACACCTTTTTATTTCCGGCTTTCGTATGCAGTCCATCAATATTTTGCGTAACAATCGCTCTTAGTTTGTTTTTATCCTCTAGTTTTTTAAAATATTGATGAGTAATATTAGGTTGAACATCAAGACAATTGAAATTCTTCTTATAATATTCATAAAATTCTTCCGTATGTTTCCAAAACATGTCACTACTAAGCATATATTCAGTAGGATATTTACTAGATTGACTATACATACCGTCCTTGGAACGAAAATCCTTTAAGCCACTTTCTGTAGAGACCCCTGCCCCACTAAATAATACAATGTGATGACTATTCTCTATCATATGTTCTAATTGAGTTACTTGATCAATGAGTGTTTTCTTTTCCATCATTATCTTTCCTGCTTTCTGTATCTATCTTTACGTCAAAGTCCGAATCTCATAATCGAGAACACGACAATGATCATCCAATAAAAACTTTCCCTCAAATATTTCTGGTTGAAATAAATAGGTCGTAAATTTTTGATTTTGTTCAAATTGGTGAATGGTACCTAATTCCTCTAGAGATATCCAAGTTAAAGTTCCTTCTTCTGTTTCTTTCTTCAAATGACCAGTCGCCTCATCTGCCACAAAGATAAAAATCATCCCCTCTGTACTATCTTTCCAATAAGAGATTCCCTGTAATCTAGGATGTTTCAGAATAAGGCCGGTTTCTTCTTGAAATTCTCGCATCATACAATCTAGTGGAGTTTCTCCTGATTCAAATTTTCCTCCTGGGGGCGCAAAAACATGTCCCCATTTCTTCGTAAAATGAATCATGAGTACTTGGTTTTTTCTTTTCAAATAACATGCTACTGAATTTTCATGGACAAGTCTTTTCTTTAAGGGATTAGATGGTGGTAAACTGGATGATTTTGGATATTCTTTTTTCATCGAACCTCTTTTTGATCTGTAGTAGGAGGATAAGTAACCATTGGCTCATATATGGCCGCATACTTCTCTAACGACTGATTCACATCAATCACATAATCTTGAACAATACCATCATCCCGTTTAGAATAATACTCTCGAATGAGTTTTCCTCCTAAAGCTAGCATGGTTCTAGCAGAAGCAGGATTATCCTTATCACAGTCCATAAATACTTCTTCTATACCGTGTTGTTGACAAACTTTTAGTCCTAAATACAAATTGACTTTATTATACCCTTTTCCCCGTTCAGTAGGACGAATGGAATAACCAATATGTCCTCCATACTCTTTTAACTTTTCATTGAGCGCTAGACGAATATTAATCATCCCAACAATCCGATCATCTTCTTCTCTCACTAAAAAATAGGTTTCGCCTGGAACTCTTTCTTCAGTAACCGGTTGATTTCTATCCCTTTCTAACTTCGTAAGCCATCCATCATAATCCTCTAAATACCGGTTTAATCCACCAACACCATTAATATTAGAATGATACTGATAAAATTCTTGAATATATTCTAATGCTTTTTCTTGATATGCACTAGTCGGTTTCACAAAAGTTAACATTTATATCACCCTCTCTTTTTGAATCCACCGCATAATCACTCTCACGATATATTGAATTTCTTCTTCTGTTAAAGCACGATGTTTTGGAATATGATGCCACTTTTCTAAACATCCTCGACAACAAGTAGCGGTGGCATGCTGCGCTAAAAAAACAGGATGCCCTTTCATGGGAGTTTGTTTTCCATCGTGAATAGGTTCTGCACATGCCAAACGTTCTCGAATAAAATCACAAGCATGGTGATAGATAACATCTATTCCTTTTTGTTTCACATATTGTTTCTCTTTTGCCCGTAAATGAAACTTTCTTCTAAAGGAAGAGCGCTGCAAAGAAGTAAGTATGTTCTCAACGGAGGAAAGAGAAATATCATAAAGATAGAGATTCTCTCTTAATGGCTCCCCTGTTAATTCAAATTTAGCGGTTCCTATTTCCTTACCATTTTTCTTCTGATAAAAAACACGATTCGGATTTTTTTCCAGACAGCCAACAACCATTTTAGGATATCCACAATCCTGAAAGTAAGAAATACTAGCATTCCAAAGAGCAGTTCCCATCTTTTGTCCTTGATATTCTGGTAATACATAAAGTGCTTGTATTTCTCCTATCCCCGATAAGTTTTTTCGATGACACTCTTTTAAAGTGGCGAGTCCTACTACTTTCCCCTCACATTCTGATACGAAAGTGATTTTTTCATGATGATCAAATGTTTCCAACGCATGAGTTGCTCGTGCTTGTTCATTTTCTGCTAAATGATTTAAGAACTCATCACTGACAATTCCTGTATACGTACTCCTCCAAGTACGGGTTGTAATAGAGGCACAATCTAGACAGTCTCTTCGTTCTTTTTGTCGAATAATGAATGGTTGTTTCATATTTTCACCTGTTTTCATTGTAACATATTTTCACAAAAAAAGTTCATTTTCCATGAACTTTTAATGATGACGTAAACGGTAAATCACCTTATAAATTTCAAATACTACAATAATAACAAGAGAAAGCACTAATAGGAAGAAAACCGTAGTCATTGGTAATGGTGTTACATCTAAAAACATTGCTGTCAATGGGATTTCTGCCATAATAATCTGTAAAAGAATGGAACCAACAACCGTAATAATAACCATTGGATTATCTAAAATTTTCTCCTTGAAAACAGAGCGTTTCTCACTTCGACAGTTGAGTACATTTACATTTTGAATAAATACCATTAACATCATGATGACCGCTCTTGCCGTAATAATATCTGTATTTTTATCCATCATGTATTTCCAAACCCCAAAGACAACCGCACTGATTGTAATGCCAAGGATTAAAACTTCTATCATTAAATCTTTAGAGAAAAGAGATTCCTTGGTATCACGAGGTCTTTCTTTCATGATACTATCTTCACTCTTTTCAAAAGATAACGCAATATCTTGCATACCATCCGTTACAATATTTAACCATAGTAACTGAATAGCAACTAATGGAATATCGTAACCAAAACCAATGGATAACAAGAAGAAACATACCTCAGCAAATCCACATCCTAATAAGAATAATGTGATTTTACGAATATTACTATAAGCAGTTCTTCCTTCTTTGACACCAGAAACAATCGAAGTAAAGTTATCATCCGATACTATCATAGAAGCCGTTTCTTTCGCAACGTCAGTTCCACTTCCCATAGCAATTCCAATATTAGCCGACTTAATTGCTGGAGCATCATTGACACCATCTCCCGTTACGGCGACAAATTCTCCCTGTCTTTTAAAAGAATTCACAATATCTAATTTATCAATTGGCGTTACCCGGGCAAATACTCTAATTTTCTTAATAAATTGATCAAATGCTTCTTCGCCTTGATTTCGATAATACGCAATATCCTTTCCGGTTGCGACTTCCTCTTTTTCTTTGCAGAGACCTAAATCTTTCGCAATCGCATACGCAGTTAGAGGATGATCTCCAGTAATCATGACAACTTTAATGCCCGCTTGATGACATTCTGTAAGAGAAGCTTTTACTTCTTCCCGAATTGGATCAATAAAGGCTACCATTCCCTTAAAAGTTAAATCATGGATATCTTCTTTTCGCGTTCCAGACACTTTTCCATCGGCAAGGGCAATCACACGGAAACCTTTTCCGGTGAGTTCTTCATTTTGCTTATTTAAAGTGGGATTTTCTTCTGAAAAAGACATTACTTTTTCAAGAGATCCTTTTACTGTACAATATACTTCTCCTTCTTTTTCATAGAAAACAGCAGAGTATTGATTTTCAGATTCATAGGGAATTCTTTCTAAAATTTTCGCTTTTTCTGTGACTTTCATTTTAGCTGCTAAACTTAAGAAAGCGATATCAATAGAATCTCCAAAAGAATTCCAACCGTTAGAACTTTTTTCTAAATGAGCTTCATTGTTCATAAGTCCTAAAAAAGCAATTTCACGCGCAAGGGCAATATCACTTTCACTTTTGGGGATAACTTCTCCTTGATCGTTATACCCTGTTCCGGTAATTTCAAAAGTACTTCCATCTGGGAGCAAAATCTCTTTAGCTGTTTGTTCATTAACTGTCAGAGTACCTGTTTTATCAGATGCTATCACCGTACAACTTCCTAACGATTCGACGGAATTTAATTTTTTGACGATTACATTTTTCTTAGCCATTCTTTTAGAAGCAATCGTCAGTGCCATCGTAAGGGCAAGAGGTAATCCTTCTGGCATTGCCGATACCGAAAGAGCAATGACACACAAGAATATTTCATTGATTGGATAATCTTTCGCGATTAAGACACACGCTGTAATAATGGCAACAATGACAATAATAACACTAATTTGTTTTGAGAATTTCTCAATTCGAATAGTGAGTGGAGACTTCTCTTCTTCGGTATTCGTTACTTTATCAGCAATATGTCCTATTTCTGTTTGGAGGGCAGTCGCAACAACTACCGCTTTCGCACGTCCCGTTATGACAGAAGTACCAGCAAAAATCATATTTTTTTGTTCCGCTAATGGAATTTCACCATCTAATGTATCACTCGTTTTTACAATTCCAACACTTTCTCCAGTAAGGGCTGATTCATCTACTTGAAAGTTATGACATTCAATAATACGTGCATCAGCACTGATCTTATCACCACTTTCTAGAGAAATAATATCTCCTACTACGACATCACTAGAATTGATATTGATTTCTTTTCCGTCACGGATTACTTTAGACATTACCTTAATCATGTTGATAAGGCTCTCAGCATCCTTCCGTGCTCGCCACTCTTCAAAAGTTCCCATCGTTACATCCACTAAAATGATAAAAATTAAAGCCACCGCATCAATGACTTCACCTGCTACGAAAGAAAGGAAAACAGTGACAACTAAAATCAGTTCAATCGGATTTTGAAACTGGGAAAAGAATAGTTTGATGAGGCTTTCTTTCTTACCAGCTGGTAATTCATTTTTTCCGTTTTTAGCAAGTAATTCTTTTGCTCGTTCATGACTAAGTCCACTAGAACTACTTTCTAATTCTTCTAAAACCTCTTTGGTCTCTTTACGATAATAATTCATGATACATACACCTCATTTTTCTTTCCCTACTGTATAAAAGTATACTAGAACTTTCTCTAAAAAACAAGTATTGCCTATCGTTTTAGCCTACTGATTTTTCTAAATCTTTTAAAAATGTTTTCCATTTCCTTTTCAAAGTACTTTTCCACCAAAAAGGAGGATTTTGAAGTACACACTGAAGTTCTAATACTACCAACGTCTTCTCTTTTTGTTTTTGAAAACGATATATTAGTGTGCCATCCATTCGCGTATTCGTAAATTCCAGTTCATAAATTTTATTCTTTCCCCTATTTACTACCGTAAAAAAAGTTGGATATTCTTTTTTACTATATTCGATATAATGGTCTTCATCCACTTTTTTCGTCTCTTTTAAATCACTACGCCATGCCGTATTCGTAAAATCAATAAGACATGGATACACTTTTTGAATATCCTGCGCTAACACTAACTGTTCTTCTAATTTCATATGGTCACCTTCTGTATCTATTATATTATAAGTGTTAAAAAAAAGAAAACACAGTTGACATATCGTTGTCAATTGTGTTTTTGCTAACTAATTAGAATGATTTACAATTTCTGCCAATACATTGTATAAGTTTTTATCTACCGTAAAACTATTATTCATAACAGAAGCTTGAATAACATAACCTGTTTTATTGGTTTTTAAAATAGCATAATTTAGATAGCCTAAGTCATACTTTAAATTGGTGATAAGCATCTCTCTACCTTGAAAAGTTTCCTTTGTGATTTCTCCAATCTCTACATTACTATCAAGACTTACTCGCAATAATTCTGGATTCTGAACATAGTATTCATATCGGAATCCCTCATTTTCTTCTAAAACTTCTAGTGAAATATAAATATCATCACTCGTTATTTCTAACAGGCCATCATCCAATACCTCATACTGATATCCCTCTAACTTCGTAAATTGTATTCCATTATAAGAGATAACTTCCCCTGTCACAGGAATATTGGAATTGGTATTGGTATTTTCACTAGTGTTGGTATTGGTATTCGTATTAGAGGTAGAACTTGGTTCTTCCTTACGATTATCTTTCTTGAACACCAAAACAACAACGATGATGACAAGAACGAGTACAAGAATTCCTCCTATCACCCAAAAAATAGTACGATTTTTGGATGACGGTGTTCCCCCTCCCTGCGGTCCAGAACCGTATGGTACTGTAGGCACTGGAGTTTGAACAGGATTTTGTGATGGATTTGGTATATTAGAATTCATAAAAATTCCTCCTTCTAGTTTAATTATTATCATTATACCATACTTCACAAAAAAAGAAACAGTTTTTCTTTAGCACTCATTCTTGACAAGTGCTAAAAAGAGTGATAAGATGAATATGTTGAGAACGTCAACTAGAAAGAAGGCTTTTATGAAAAAAAAGCAATTTAAAGCAGAATCTAAAAAGTTATTAGATTTAATGATTAATTCTATTTATACAAATAAAGAAATCTTCTTAAGAGAGTTAATTTCCAATGCCAGCGATGCGATTGATAAATTATACTATCGTTCTCTTACCGATCAAAAAATAAAAGTAGATAGAGAGGACTTTAAGATTTCTATCGATATCGATAAGGAACATCGTACACTAACGATTTCTGATAATGGTTGTGGTATGACCGAAGAAGAATTGGAAAACAACTTAGGTACGATTGCGAAAAGTGGTTCTCTAGATTTTAAAGCAGCTCTTCAAAAAGAAGAAGATGTCAATATTATTGGTCAATTTGGAGTCGGTTTTTATTCCGCTTTCATGGTGAGTGATAAAATTACCGTTACTAGTCGTTCTGTAGACTCCAAAGAAGCCTATACTTGGGAATCTAGTGGTGTGGATGGATACAGTATTGAAAAGAGTACACGAGATAGTGTTGGTACCACCATTACACTCACGATAAAAGAAGATACCGAAGAAGAAAAATATAGTGATTATCTCGATAGTACTCATGTTTCTAATATCGTAAAAAAATATTCCGATTATATTCGCTACCCTATTGAAATGGAATTAGAACACTCTCATCTCAAAGAAGGCAGTGAGGAAGAATATGAAACTGTCAAAGAACAAACAGTTGTCAATAGTAGAATTCCTCTTTGGAAAAAAGAGAAGAAAGATATCAAAGAGGAAGAATATCAAAACTTCTATCATGAAAAATTCTTTGACTATGAAGATGCTCTTAAGACCATTCATACGTCCGTTGAAGGAACTGTCAGTTATACTGCCCTTCTATATATTCCCTCTCATGCACCTTATGATTTTTACACAAAGGAATATGAGAAAGGTTTAGAGCTCTACTCTAACGGTGTTCTCATTATGGATAAATGTGCAGACTTACTACCAGATTATTTCAGTTTTGTGAAAGGTCTTGTAGATAGTAGTGATTTATCCCTCAATATCTCTCGTGAAATGTTACAACATGACCGTCAACTACAATTAATTGAGAAAAATATTGAGAAAAAGATTAAAAAAGAATTAGAGACTATGTTAGCGGAGAAACGAGAAGATTACGAAAAATTCTTCAAGGCTTTCGGTATGCAACTTAAATTTGGTATTTATAATCAATTTGGTATTCATAAAGATGTGTTGCAAGATTTAATGATTTTCTATTCTTCTAAGAAAGAAAAAATGGTTACTTTTAAAGAATACATTGAAAATATGTTAGAAGGACAAGATAAGATTTATTATGCTGCCGGAGAATCTATTGATAAAATTAATCTTCTTCCACAAGTAGAAAAAGTAAAAGATAAGGGATACGAAATCTTATACTTGACAGATTATACAGATGAATTCGTGATTCAAACGCTTATGAACTATGATGGAAAGGAATTCGTCAACGTGTCTTCAGAATCTCTTGATTTAGATTCAGAAGAAGAAAAAGAAGCTATCCAAAAAGAAAATGAAAGCAATAAAGATTTATTAACAGCTATGAAAGATGCTCTTCAAGAAAAGGTAACTGAAGTAAGATTTACCAATCGTTTAAAAAATCATCCAGTATGTTTGACAACGGAAGGTCCTGTTTCCATGGAGATGGAAAAAATTATGAGCGCTATGCCAACAGAAGAAAAGATTAAAGCACAAGCTATTATGGAAATTAATGATGCTCATCCAATTGCTCAAAAGATAAAAACTTTGTATGCGAAAGATCCTGAAGAGGTTACGAAATATGCTCAAATTCTTTATGCACAAGCACGTTTAATTGAAGGTCTTACGTTGGATAATCCATCTGAAATTAGTAATCTCATTATTGATATGATGGCAAAATAGTTTATACAAAAAATATCACTTAATGTGATATTTTTGGTTCTACTAACACGAATTCTTCCAGTCATTCCTTACTTTTTGTAACAATTCTTTCGCACTGTCATAGGTAAGAACTGTATCAGCCTCTTCGATAGGAATCCATTGGACAGAAGATACTTCTTCTAGTTGTGGGGAAATCTCTCCCCCTCTTTTTTTGGCGGCAAAGAAGACGACTTCTTTTTTTACTCCTAGTCGAGGAGAATAGAAAATGGAATATCGGTATGGTAATAGTTCAATATCGATATTCGTCTCTTCCTTTACCTCCCGGATAGCTGTCTCTTCTTCTATTTCATTTCCTTCCATATGACCTTTTGGAAAATCCGTATGCCCTGCTTGATGGGTAACTACCAATACTTTATTTTCATCTAAAACAATCGCTCCACAAGACTTTTCAAACTTCATACAATCCTCCTAGTCCAATTGCCAACAGGCAATTTTTTCTTTCCGTATCCCTACCTCGATAGGATACAAAGTCCCTTCCAACGATGAGCCTATAACATTTACCTTCATCGCCCACAATAAAATACTTTCCAGAAGTTCTTCAGAAATTGGATTCTCTTTCGCATTTACCCAATTCATATTTTTTAGATTATCTTCTATTTGACCTGTCAAACAAGAAGTGGGATATTCATACATATTTCTAAGAGGTACTTTTTGAGTACTCCATTCTAACGTAAAAGTATGATCCTGTTCTATCCGTATAACAAAATTGCAAATCTGTTGATGGTCATAGCGATGGCCATTAGAACAAAGCATATCACAATGCAATAAGAAAGCTTCCTCGGCTATGTTAGATAAATAAGCATTCTTCGTTTCTTCATTAGTAAAAGATGACCTATCATAGGTATAAAATGGGAGTTGATGATAATGTTCTTCTCGATCAAAACGAATAGAAAAAGAAGCATTTCTCTTTTCATACTCTTGTAACTCTTGTAAATTATGCTTCAATTCAAAATCATGAACATTAATTCCTAACGCCACTAAGTGATTCAAACTATCATACTTTTTTCCCATGTTCTCACCATTATCATTATAACATTTCCCTATAGAGAAGTAAATTGAAAAAAGAAACCGTAGTTTCTTTAAGCATCCAATTCATAACTCCATAAATTTTTCATTTGTGAAATTAAATGATCACAATCCCACAATTGATTACTACGAACAGTACTATTTGGATCGTTGACAATAATTTTGCCATCTTTTACACCAGTTAAAACAATGAAATGTCCAACCGTTGTGAAATCTCCTGGAGCCATGCTACAAATAATTAATTTACCAGAATTTAAAGCAGATAGAATGGCCTGTTTCGTCATCGGCATAGACTCTCCCTTTAAACCAAAGTGTTTTGCTCCATCCGTCATTAAAAGCCAACTAGTTCCTGCATTGAAATCATAATAGCCAGCATCGTAACTATAAGTTGCTACTTCATAAGGAGTAAGAGTATTTTCTCCGGTTAGTCCCGCATATACCATAGCAATAGCGGTAGGTCCACAACCATTTTGAGCAATAATCTCATCCCCATACATGCCATATCCCCATCTCTTATCATATTGTAATAATAATGGAGTTTCTCCCTTTTTAAAAGAATCGATGCTGCCAGCAGAAACAGTTCCTTTATATTTAGGATATCCTAACACAAAATCCGTCATATCGGCATTTCGAGATAGCATCAAAATTAAATCATAAGGATAAGCTTCGACATCTTCCATAATCGTCTTCACAGCTTCCCTATCCACATCGGAATCGATAAGTGCTACCATAGCATCATCTAGTTTTTGGTCTCCTGTTGGAACATACTCTAATTTCTCCTCTTCTGGTTCTTCTTCTTTAGCAGGACTTTTCTCATTCATTTCAGGTTCATCAGGAGAAAACAGTTTCTTAATGTCGTTTGGAAACAACAAACAATATCCGATAATCATCACAATCACAATACCAAAAATTGTAACAATCTTTGGCATCATACTTTTCTTTTTCTTCTTTTTTACTACTTCTTTTTTTGTCATACAAAACCTCAATTCTAAAGTCATTATAGCACAAATTATTTCGATGTTCTATGTTTTTTCATGTTTTGAATTTGTCCGTACACTTCCTTGACTTTTTTTTCACTACCACTATTCGTGGGAAAATAATATCGATGATTTTTGATAGAGTCAGGAAGACAAGTCATATCTGTTACTTTATTTTCATAATCATGGGCATACTGATATCCCTCTCCAAATCCTAACTCTTCATCTAATTTCGTCACAGCATTCCGTAAGTGAAGAGGTACTTGTTCATGTGCTGTTTTTAAAGCATCTTTTTTGGCACTTTCATAAGCGACATAAAGAGCATTCGATTTTGGAGATAAACTTAAATAGATAACTGCTTGCGTTAAATTGACATTACACTCTGGCATACCATTAAAATGAACGGCTTGATAGGCACTTACTGCTTGCACAAGAGCATTCGTATTGGCAAGACCAATGTCTTCCGACGCAAAACGAATGAGTCTCCTCGCAACGTATAAAGGATCTTCCCCTGCCTCTAACATGCGCGCTAAATAATATACAGCCGCATCCGGATCACTATTACGCATCGATTTATGTAAGGCTGAAATTAAATTATAGTGTTCTTCCCCTTTTTTATCATACAAAAACACTTTACTTTGTAAGGATTTTTCTAAAAGTGGTTTCGTAATTTTAGGATGCCCTTTTTTATTTCTCGATAAAGAAATCACATTTTCTATCGTATTGAGCGCTGTCCTCGCATCCCCATTACTCATTTTCGCAATAATAGATAAACACTCTTCCGTAATCTCTACATCATGATACTCTGAATTTTTCGTTAGAGCTCTTTTTAAAATACCTATGATTTCCTCTTCATTTAAACTTCTAAGGACATATACTTTCGTTCTAGAAAGCAAAGCGGAATTTACCTCAAAAGACGGATTTTCTGTCGTCGCACCAATTAAGATGATATTTCCATTTTCTACATAAGGTAAAAAGGCATCTTGCTGCGCTTTATTAAAGCGATGAATTTCATCTACAAAAACAATCGTCTTTTTTCCATTCGCTTTATTATATTTGGAAATCTCCATCAACTCTTTAATTTCTTTGACACCTGAAGTAACCGCACTTAATTCATAAAAAGCAGAATTCGTTTGATGCGCAATAATTTTGGCTAACGTCGTTTTTCCTACACCAGGTGGTCCCCAAAAAATCATAGAGGAAATGGTATCCGTTTCAATCATTTGACGAATCGGAGAAGCCGGACCTACAATATCTTCTTGACCAAAAAACTCATCTAATGTCATGGGCCTCATTTTTTCAGCTAATGGTTTAAAATCAACAGTTTCTTCTTCAAATAAATCAAACATATTATCCCTCAATTACTACTCTAAAGACTTGCCCTTATTATATCACAAAACTAAATATTATTTAATTTTTACACTTTATTTTTATTTTTTTATAATAAAAAAGAATATGTAAAATTACATATCCAATAAAAGATTAAATCCTATTTAAGATCCTCATTCAAAGAAATTATTTCTTCTTTACTCATAAATACCTTTTTATTGTCATCAATCCATTCATTTTCTTTATATTCAAGATATTTATCTAATACTTTTTTAAATTTTTTATCACTCAATTTATCAATTTGTCTGCGCTTTGTTTCTAACTCAGGAAAATTTTCAAGTTGTATAATATTATCAATTTGAACAAAGCTATCTTTATCAATCACTTTTTCTTCAGGATTACTTTTTTTAATAGTGACATTAGAACTTAGCAAGGCTTTCCATTTCTTTTCTTCGGTCAATGTGTGCTACTTCTAAAATTTTTTTATCATCATCTATATTTAACACCAAAATAGGATGAGCTACACTAGCTACTGCTCCAGAATTGTTAAACCTTATTTTTAATGAAAGTACTTGACCTATTTCAATCATTATTTAACAAATCTATAAAATCTGCACACATAATTTTATAATTTTCTTTTTGACTATCAACATCTATTAATTGATCTTTCTTTTGATAAAAATTGTGTTTTTTCTTCCATTCTTCATCTTGATGAGATATTTCAATTAAATCTTCTAGAGGTGCATATTTTAAAATATTAAACATTTTTTTAATATAATTTTTTACATTTATATCAGAAATATCATAAGAATTTTTAGTTGATTTTAAATAAACATAATTATTCATTACAGAATTAACCACTACACCATTATCAAAAGCATACATTTCTTCATTAAATAATTTTTTGTCTGTCATAGCCAAATAAACCATTTGCATTATATGCAAATATTTATTTAATCTAACATTTCCCTCATAACATTCTCTGCCATGCAAATTTAATAACTTATTAATAAATATATCATTATCCTTATCTAAAAATAAAATATATTTTGCAATGTTTTCTACTTTTTCCATTCTTTACAACCTCCTATCATGATAATAATATCATATTTCAAAGAAAAATGATATAAAGTATCATGTACTTTATATTTTTTTCTATAATTTGTCAATATAATTTTATGTATTTACTTACTCTTCTATTTTGGGATTTAACCGATATCTCTGTGAATCAAAAATGACCTAGGACTTCAAAAGTTTCTAGGTACCGCTCGATACAGAATACATCAAATATCATAGATTATGTCAATAATTTTAATATTCTAAAATTATCTCTTCCATATATCTGTCTTCTAAACAGTTTTTAAAATTATCAACATCATCAGGTTCATTAAGTGTACATTCTCCGCTATAACTATTCCAATGGCCATTGAAATCGATGCAACAGTTTTTACTAATGGTATTAGCATCTGAAATGCACTCATTATAATATTCGTTATCAAGTTCACATTCATCGTCACCTAAAAGCTTCCCCCCATTATCTGTACAACAATAACGTTTTATTTGGGAATTATTTGCAATTACTTCATTTTTTTCATTTTTACTCTCTTCTTTTTCACAGCCGACAAATAACAAACATAATATAATCAGTAAAAAAAGTTTTCTCATATTCAAGACTCTTTCTATGCTACCACATATAGTGCCAATTAGTAAATACATCAAATATGTAAATAATAAAACTGTATAACTAAAAATATTCTTAAAATTACCTTTTTCAATAACTTTAATATATAAAACTTAAAATTTAGAAAAATAGGGTGCTATCCTAAAATAGCCCCTTGCAAAAGTGTAAACACTTTTTCCTTACATGGATAATATACCATACTTCTATCAATTCAGTCAACACAAATGTTAATCTTTTTTTTGCTCAAATAATATTCGTTATCTTTATCCAAAAGAAAAAGCACTTTCGTGCTTACGTACTAAGTTTACTATCTCCCGTTTGATAATCAATTTCTACCCCTTCTTCTACATTGTATATGAAGACATGAAATTGAACTCCTCGACCATGATCTTCGACAGATTTGGCCTCCATTACTACTCCACTTGCCAATAAATTAGTACCCTGATATATGGGAGTAACACGATATAATACATGATTCTCAGGATGTTCTGTTAAATAATCTGCTACTTCATTTTCAAATTTCGTCATCACGGGGGTATTCATAGAACGAGTACAAGTAATTAAGTTTCTCTCGTTATCATTTTCTCCTGTCAATTGAAAACCAATCAAATGACAGCGATTATATAAATACTTTCCGTCTACATGATCATACTTCACAGAATGCCACCCACTAGGTTTTGCGTACAAGGGTTCTCTAGGAGCATCTGGCATTAAATCCGTTCCAATATTCGCATAGGCTGGACCTACTCTCCCTAAATAATCTAAATCACTATATTGTTCAAAGGAGGTTGTTGTCATCTCTTCTTCCGTAAAGGTAGGAACATTCCCATTTAAAGTTACATAGGGCTCTCCCTGATAGGTAGGAACTTCTCTTAAAGAAGCATAATTGGAAACAGAAGTTCCTAAATTTCCTCCAAAATAGTAATAAAGATAAATTCCAAAGACAAGAAGAACAATTCGTATTCCCCATGAAATATGAATTTGTTTTTCTTTCTTTTTCTTTCTTGCCATACTACACCCTCTTATTTATGAATTTCCATAGAATAAGCAATATTCTTAACTCTCATTCCAAATTTTTCATAGACACGAATCGCATCCACATTTTCTTCATTGACAGTTAAATACATATCGGTACAATCATTTTCTATGCCAATATTTTTCGCATACTCTAACATAGACGTTCCAATACCATATCCCCGATCATCTTCATTCACACACATAGCCTCAATTTCCAGTAGTTTACGATATCGCATACTTCCATTGGGATGCTTTTTCTCTTTTATTTTTAAAATCATATAAGCAACAATTTTATCATTCCATCTAGCAATATAAATTTCTCGATGATTCACAAGAGACTGGAATTCCTCTCTACTAATGACATTATCAACACTATTAAATAAATCCGGTCTCCAAGATACATGCAACTCATGTACTTGATGCGCTAAAGCATTCGTTGCCTCATAGTCTTCCATACTAGGTATTTCTATTTTCATAACTCCCTCCTATCTATTTTTCATATCTAATATTATTATACAACAAAAAAAGAAGGATGCAAAGTATTAGCATATTCCCTCTATTTTTAATAATTTTTCTTTTTTGTCAATTCCTCCGGCATATCCTGTTAAACTACCACGAGCTCCAACTACCCGATGACACGGTACGATAATGGAAATTGGATTTCTTCCTACTGCTCCACCGACTGCTTGCGGAGAGATTCGATGATGAAATTTTTGTTCTAATAAGTACGCTAAAGCACCATAAGTAGTTACTTCTCCATAGGGAATCTCCATCAATAATTTCCATACTTCTTTTTGAAATTCGGTTCCTTTTAGTAAAATACATAACTCTTTAGAAGATACTGGTTCTCCACGAAAATATCGATCTAACCATGCTTTCGTTTTCTTTAATATCGCACTTTCTTGCTCACGAACGCCATCTAGAATCTCTGGATGAATTTTCTTTTGTCCCTCCATCCAAAGTCCAATTAAAAAGTCTCCTTCACTTACTATCCATAATAATCCAATGGGAGAAGAATACGTTTGATAAAGCATATTATCACCTATCTTTAGTATATCACATACAAAAAAGAGGATATCATATACCCTCCTATTTTTATTCTGTAACAGTTTTCTTATACATAACAATGGCAGAAAGAACTGTCATAAGAGCAATAGCAAGCATAACTACATAAGATGCTGCATTATCTAAAGTATCAGGATTTTCTATAGTTGGATTTTTTATCGTTGTATATACTAACCTATCAATAGCGTCTTCAATCGCTTTAGCCATATCATTAACCTTTTCTTGTTTATCTACTGACAAATCTTCAACAACAGCTTTAACCGCATCATCTACTGCCTTTAATGACTCTTCCGTATATTGTTTTCTGTCAAGTCTTTTAACTTCTTCTTTTTGCTCTTCTACTTTAGAATAATCCGCTAACTCTTTTAATCCATCGATAGCAGCACGTATTCTTGCTAATGCTGAAGCAATCGTATGATTTTCTTCTTCTTCATCAGCAGTAATATTTTGATTGTCCAATAGTGCTTTTGCAGCAGTTAGAGCCGTATTAAATGCATCTTCAGAAGTTTTTGTATATTTTTTAGTGGCATCGTATTTATTTTCTGCTTCTGTAACAGCAGCTTGAAGATTAGAATAGTCAGCTTTATCTTCAATGGTATAGTTTCCGTTTCCATCTTCTACTAATAATTTATCTTGTGGTATTTCAGCATTTTGTATTGCATCTGATGGATAAGTTCCACCTGTAA
>CANRDB010000013.1 GCA_947629315.1 uncultured Bacilli bacterium | reverse complement strand
CTCGAACCCTAGACCCACAGATTAAGAGTCTGTTGCTCTACCAACTGAGCTAAGGAGACATGTCCAACTGACTAAATCATTATATCATATTTTTTTCGTATTTCAAATAGAAAACGAAATATTTTTACAAATTTTTGCCTTTTGGTAGGGTAGAAAGTTGAAAAGTGAGGAAATTCAATCTTTAAAAAAGAAAGAATTTCCTTTTTGATGAGATAATAAGTAGAAAAGGCAGGTAACACTATTCGCATCACAAACCATACCGTTTTGAAAGAGTTCTAAAAGTTCTTGAAAACTAACTTCGATGAATGTAATCATTTCACTATCGTCTAGGTGTTGAACGGTTTTCTTTTCGCAGTTTTTCGCATGAAAGAGAGAAATTTGAGCGCGTGAACATCCAATATCTTGATAGTAAGAAGTAATGGGATGAACTTCTTGCCAATGATAACCGGTTTCTTCCTCTAATTCTCTTTTAGCGGCTTCTTCTAGTCCTTCTTCTTGTTCTACATATCCTGCTGGAAACTCAATGGAAACGCCAGTTTTAGAAAATGGGCGAGGTTGAATGACCATGACAAATCGATGTTCAATCGTTTCTGGAATCACCATTATGGCATGGGTATTCTTTTTTTGAATACATTCTCTTGGAATGGTAGTGCCATTGGCTAGTGTAAAACGTTCTTGTGATAAGGCTAAAAAATTTCCTTTTAAAGTGTTTAATGTTTGCTGTTTGACAATTTGATAGGGTTTCATTTCTTCTAATATTTTTTCTATCATGAATATCACCATATCCATTGTATCATAAAATATTGGATTGAAGAAAAAAATAGACAATACGCAGTTTCTATGTTATACTAATAATAGTGAGGTGCGGTGCGATGAAACGAGAAGATTATATCACTTGGGATGAGTATTTTATGGGAATTGCTCAGTTGTCCAAGGAACGAAGTAAAGACCCTAATACACAGGTTGGTGCCTGTATAGTGGATGAACATCATAGAATTTTATCTATTGGGTATAATGGAACTCCGAATGGAATTGAAGATGATGAATTCCCTTGGGCGAGAGAGGGTGCGCCATTAGAAACAAAGTATTTATATGTTTGTCACGGAGAATTAAATGCGATTATGAATTGTCGTGGTAAGGATTTAACAGGAGCAACCATTTATGTTACGTTATTTCCTTGTAATGAGTGTACAAAATTAATTATTCAGTCTGGTATTAAAAGAGTGGTATATGATAGTGATAAGTACGCAACAACTGATGGGGTGATTGCTTCTAAAAAACTACTAGATATGGCAGGGATTCGCTATGAGCAATATCAACGTCACCACAAAGTAATTGAAATAGAGGTATAGTATGAAGAGAAGAAGAGGATTTACATTAGTTGAGTTATTATGTGTATTAGTAATATTAGCAATTTTAATTCTATTAATTGGTAGATTAGTAGTAAAGAATGTTCAAGATGCGAAAACAGAGATTACAGATACCCAGGAAAAAGCCATTTTAAATGCTGCTGAGAAATGGTCTGTGAACAATTCTGATTTATTTGATGATACAGATGGTCAAAAGATTATGGTTGGTTTGGATATTATTTTTATCCTAGACGCTTCTAAGACGATGAACGAAAACATGACAGGAATAGGAAAACGAATGGACGGTTTGATAACGGCTACTAATGAAGCGTTAGAGATATTTAATGAAAATGAAGATAATCGTGTTGGATTTGTGGTATTTGGAGGAACATTCGATGCCTCTTATAACCATATTACAACAGCCTCTATTCGTTTGAAGAGAGATTTAAAACCTGTTCAAACGGTTGAGAAAATGAAGGCATTAACCTATGATAAAAAAACATCCAGTACAGGAAAGATTACGATAAATTCTAATGGAGATTTTGCTTTCTCTGTAGATGGTACCACCATTCAGGTTACTAGTTTGGAATCAGGAACTTATACGATGATTGGGGTGCAACAAGCGGCTTTGATGTTTGCGAGTGCCGGTGTAGAAAAGGGAACAAGAATTCCGGTTTATATACTAGTAACAGATGGAGAGCCAACGACGGGTTCTACGTTGGATGAAAGTAATCCTTTTCAAATGAAAAATGCCAATATTGGAAACGGAAGAACACTTTGCTTAAATCGTGATGATTGGATAAAAAGAGAAAAGTCAAGTTCAGGTTATTGTAGCAATTTCATTATTAAAAACTTTAGTTCTGCTGATAGATATGGAGCAGAGCAAGCAACTTTAAAGAATAGTGAGTTAGTTTATAATGTTATGAGAGTTGCTTATTTGGCAAAACAGAAAGCTGGAGAAACGTATGGAAGTACTTCTTATTTCTATACGATAGGAATTGGTTCTTTGCCACCATATGCTAACTATATGTTATCTCCATCCACTGATATTAATACACTGGGAGCATCTACCTCTACTGAACCAAAATCGAATACCGACCAAAATTTAAGATATTATTTAGAGCATAAAGCGGTTAAGGAATATCGATACAATAAAACAGATGAGGCATTCTTAAATGTAGCAGATTTCGATGAATTAAGAGAATCTTTAACAAAGATTGCAACGACTGTTAAAGATGCAGCAAAGGTAACGGAAGTATGTGTATCCGTTGAAGAGTTATATAATGGTGGTTATTTAACGACAAAGGATATTGATTTACCAAGTGATGCGGCTACTTCTCAATATGTTTTGATGAGTTTTAATGAGGCAACGAATCAATATGGATTTACGTTAGCAAAATCAAATGAACAGAAAAAGTCATGTGAAAATTATTATGCCAATCGGAAAAACGAAGAATAGTGTATAAAAAGAAACCTTTTATCCCATAATAGGGATAGGAGGTTTTTATATGGATAAAAACAAGTATAAAATGTTGGTAAATAAATATACACCAAAAGAGAACCGTCTATATAATGGATTAATTGCTTTTATCGTAGGTGGATTGATGGGGGTACTAGGACAGTTTTTAGTTTCTTTTTATGCTTATTATTTTAGTGTACCTACCAAGGATGCTAGTGTATTTATGATTATTACGTTAGTATTTTTAGGCTGTTTTCTTACTTGTCTAGGGTTCTTTGATAAGATGGTTTCTTTTGCTCGTTGTGGGTTGATTATTCCTATTACTGGATTTGCGCATTCGATGATGAGTGCTGCTTTAGAATATAAAAAAGAGGGACTAGTAACAGGAATTGGCGCGAATATGTTTAAGTTAGCAGGAACAGTAATTATTTTTGGGGTCGTTAGTGCTTATTTATTTGGTTTATTGCGTGTCATGGTGATAGGGGGATAATATGACTTTTAAATACAATAATGTTTATATTAATGGAACTAGTACGATTACAGGACCTTATGAGGCCAAAGGCCCTTTTAACAAGTATTATGATAAGAGTTATGATAATTTTTACTGTGGTACGAAGACATGGGAACAAGCCGAAAGTAAGTTGTTAGTGGAAAGTGTCGATACGGTTTTAGCAAAAGTAATGAAAGTCAAAAAAGAGGTTGATTTGCATATCTCGGGTGATCTATTAAATCAAATTGTCTCTACCAATTATGCATCGGCTACTTTAGGAATTCCTCTTATTGGCATTTATTCTGCTTGTTCGACTAGTGTTTTAGGTTTGATTCTCGGTAGTAATATGCTAGATTCTGACCAAATTCAGAATTGTGTTGTCAGTGTTTCTTCTCATAATAATGGCAGTGAGAAACAATTTCGACAACCAGTAGAATATGGGGGACCGAAACGAAAAACAGCTACTTTTACAGTAACGGGGGCCGCCAGTGCGTATTTAAGTCGAAAAGAATCTCCTATTAAGATTGAAAGTGCGACGATTGGTCGGGTCATTGATTTGGGAGTAACGGATCCGTATCATATGGGAGCGGCTATGGCACCTTCTGCAGCTACCACTATCTATGAACATTTAAAAGAGACGAATCGTGACATCAGTTATTATGATTTAGTACTAACAGGGGATTTAGGAGTGTATGGCAAAAAGATATTAACGGAGTATATGAGACTAGAATATCATGTAGAACTGAATCATTATGATGATACTGCTTGTATGATTTATGATTTAGAGAATCAACCAGTTTTTGCCGGAGGATCTGGACCCGCTTGTCTACCCCTTGTCGTATATAGTTACATTTTTGAAAAAATGAAGAGAAAAGAATTGAAGAGAGTACTATTAGTGGCAACGGGAGCCTTACTTTCTCCTACGATGACGAATCAAAAGTTATCCATTCCTAGTGTCTCTCATGCGATTAGTTTGGAGGTGAACCATGATTTATCTTAATGCCTTTTTATTCGCAGGAATCGTCTGTTTGATTGGGCAGATTATTTTAGACAATACGAAATTAACGCCTGGTCATATTACGAGTATGTTTGTTGTGATAGGAGCTTTTTTAGATGTGTTTGATATCTATGATAAAATAGTTCTATGGGCAGGAGGAGGTGCCTTGGTTCCCATAACTAGTTTTGGACATTTACTGATTCATGGAGCCATGGACACCGTTCATAACTTTGGTGTCATGGGTCTATTTTTAGGAATGTTTGATTTAACTTCGGCGGGGATTGTATCGGCTATTATTTTTTCTTTCTTATTCTCTTTAGTATTTCATCCAAAAGACTAAAATTAGTCTTTTTTCTTTGCTTTGGAAATACAATAATATAGGTGATGTTATGTCTATTCGTTCTTTCTTTGTAGATGAAGAATTTAAACTAATCTATCTTCCACAGCAAATAGACATTATCAATTATCAAGAAATTATTTCTTTTGATGAAGAAACTATTCGAATTCAGTATCGAGATGGAACACTCATCGTATCAGGCAGTCACTTAGTGATTAGTAAACTATTAGTGGATGAAGTATTAATAGAGGGGGAAATCTCCAAAATTGAATTTAGGTGATTTATGAAAAATAGACACATAGAGGCTTTTAAAAGTAAGATTAAAATTTATCTCCGGGGAAAAAATGTGAATCGTTATCTTTTGCGTTTAGCGAAAAATCATGTTTCTCTTTTACATCTTGAAAGGATTTCCAAAGAAGAGGTTTATGTAACTATCTATTATAAGGATTATGCCTTGGTTTCTAAACTCAACACAATCTATGAAATCGGTATTATCGAATATGGTGGACTAATCAAAGAGAAAAAGAAAACCATTCAAAATAAGTGGATTATTCTCGCTGTTTGTGTCGCAATTGGTATCCTTTTTTTATTATCGCGAATGATTTTTACGATAGAAATTGTCACGAATGATGAACAGTTTAAACAACAATTATTGATAGAATTAAAGCAATATCATATTGAAAAATATGCTTTTCAAAAGAGTTATCAAGAATTATCTAAAATCAAAGAGAGTATTTTAGCGAATCATCGTAATGACCTAGAGTGGCTAGAAATAGAGACGATTGGTACTAAATATCGTGTCCGTTATGAACCACGAATAGAAAGTCCTAAAAAGGAAGAGTCTGGGTATCGACATGTCATCGCTAAAAAGAATGCTATTATTAAAAAAATAGAGAGTTCTTTTGGACAAAATGTGAAATTCTTGAATGATTATGTAAAAAAAGGGGATATTATAGTCAGTGGTTATATTTCTCTTAATGGAACGATTCAAGAAACGGTGAGCGCAAACGCTAAAGTATATGGAGAGGTGTGGTATGAAGTAGAAGTTTTTTATCCATTTGGATACTATGAACAGACGAAAACAGGGCGTCAAAAGAATGTCTATGTTTTAGAATTTCTATCCCACCGAATCGAATTCTTTCATTTTCACCCATTTTATGATAAAATGGTTACAAGACATATTCTTCTTCAAAAAAGAGGAATTCCCATTGCTTTGGTGAAAGAAACCCAGGAAGAAGTACATACTATTTCGGTGATTGAAACGGAAGAGGGAGCTATTTTCAAAGCCAAACAGTTCGCAACGAACAAGATAGAGAGTCAACTAAAAGAGAGTGAATATATCATACATTCTCAAGTGATGAAAAAAGTAGTAGAAAAGGATGGAGTAAGATTGCGAGTATTCTTTAGTGTCTATGAGGATATTACGGATTATGAAGCGATTACTCCTTATGTGGAGGATCAAAATGAAGGAGACCATACTTGATATTTTTGGTGGGGCACTTCCAACGGTTGTCATCTGTTCTGTCATTGCCATTACTTTGCGGATTACCTACCTTTTCAAACATCGTGTTCGGTGTCATATTGTCCATGAATTACTTTCGCTTGTTTTTATCATCTATATTGTATGTCTATTCTATGTTGTAACGTTTCAGGATATCGATGGTCCTTGGGTGATGCGTTTTAATTTCTATCCTTTTCGAGAAATGTTTCGCTATTCCTTTGGCAGTCGTTTATTTTTAAAAAATGTGTTAGGAAATCTGTTACTATTTGTTCCTTATGGATTTTTTGTCTCCTATGTTCTCAAGGAGAGAAGACTATCGATTGTCCTCCTTTTAACGTGCATTTTATCTTGTACCATTGAATTTATGCAACTTCAAATTGGTCGTGTATTTGATATCGATGATATCCTTTTAAATGTCATGGGAGGATTATTTGGTTATCTCATTTATTGGTTTCTTTATCAATTGGGAAAATTGTTTACTAGAAAGAAAGAAAAAACTCCTGACCGAAAGGAGGAATAGCCTTTCTTTTTTCTTGTCAAAATAAAATTAATTCGGTATAATAAGAATAGGAGTGAGGGATGTATGAACTCGTATGAAATTATTAATAATACTGAGGAAAATATTGCGGAATTAGTCGATGTACGAAACTTACTGGAATTCGCTGTTTCCTATCTCAAACTAGAGAATGTTTTATTCAATGTTATCGTGGTCGATAATGATACCATTCATCAGTTGAATAAAGAGTATCGGGGAGTAGATAGACCAACAGATGTCATTTCTTTTGCTTTAGAAGACGATGATACATTTGTACCTACCTCTATTAGAGTATTAGGAGATATCTATATCTCCATTGATAAAGCTAAGGAGCAAGCTGTTAGTTATGGACATAGTTTAAAAAGAGAAATTTGTTTTTTAACGATTCATGGATTACTTCATCTTCTTGGGTATGATCATATGGAACCAGAAGAGGAAAAAGAGATGTTTGCTTTACAGGAGTTGATATTGAATGAATGCGGAATTACCAAATAAAAAAAATAATCGAAGAGATTGTGGTATTCGGGCCTTTATGGGGGTAATGAAAAATTCTTGGAATGGTCTAGTCTATTTCTACAAATATGAAAGAAGTGCGATTTTTCACCTTATTTCCGCTGTAGTGTTATTGGCGGGAGCTTGGATGTTACAACTAAATCCTATGGAATGGTTAGTGATTGTTCTTGTTTTGCTCTCTATTTTAGCCTTTGAATTAGTGAATACGGCAATTGAGGCAATTTGTGATTTAGTGAGTCCAGAATACAATCCTCTCGTTAAGATTGCGAAAGATTGTGGAAGTGCGGCAACCGGAGTTTGTTCTTGTGTAGCGGTCCTTGTGACATTAGTGATGTATGTCCCTAAAATGATAGAATTAGTAGAAAATTTTTGGTAGGTGAAGTATGAAAGAAGAATTGATACAGTTATTAGAGCACAGTTATAGTCCTTATTCCCATTTTCGGGTAGCGGCAGTAGCTGTGATGAAAGATGGTACTCATTTTCACGGAGTGAATGTAGAGAATGCATCGTATGGCGCAACGATTTGTGCGGAGAGAAGTGCGATTTTAGGAGCGATTTCTGCTGGATATCGTCGATATGATTTTCAAAGTTTATATGTGATGTGTGATAGTGAGAAAATTGGAATGCCTTGCTTTGTCTGTCGGATGGTCATCAGTGAACTATTTGAAAAAGATTGTCCTATCATTTGTATGAATCCAAAGGGAGAAGAAGAAATTCATACGGTAGAGGAACTTTGTCCTTACCCATTTTCTTCGGATGATTTAAATCATGCGTAGTGGATTCGTTAGTTTGATTGGTCGTCCTAACGTAGGAAAGAGTACGTTAGTCAATACGATTGTCGGAAAAAAGGTAGCGATTACTACCTCTAAACCACAGACGACTCGCAATATTATTCAAGGAATATATAATGATGAAGATACCCAGATGGTCTTTTTAGATACGCCTGGTATTCATAAGCCTAATCATAAATTAGGGGAAGTTCTCAATCGACAAGCTTACTACAGCATGCAAGATGCGGATGTTTTACTTTTTTTAGTGGATGCGAGTGAGCCATTAGGAAAAGGTGACTTATTTGTTCTTGAAAAATTAAAACAAGTAGATAAGCCTGTTTTATTGATACTAAATAAAATCGATAAACTTTCCAAAGAAGAGATTATGAATAAAATTTTGGAATATAAGGAACTCTATCCTTTTCAGGAAATTATCCCTCTTTCTGCTTTAAAAAAGAAGAATATAGAAGAACTAATCAAGACACTAAGAACCTATTTACCAGATAGTGTCCGTTACTACGGAGAATCCGATATTACGAATCGTTCTTTAGAATTTATGATGTCTGAAATTGTCCGGGAAAAAGTGATGGAGTTAACGGAGGAAGAAGTTCCCCATTCTCTTACTTGTCTTACCACTGCAGTAGAGGTAGGAAAGACAAGTTATACAATCTATGTAGATATTATCGTTGACCGGGATTCTCTTAAGAAGATTATTATCGGTAAGGGAGGAACGATGATTAAGACGATAGGCACACGAGCTAGATACGATTTAGAGAAATTGTTAAACCGTAGTGTCTATCTAGAACTTCGTTGTAAGACCGTCAAGGATTGGCGGGATAAAGAGAAATATTTAGAGGAATATGGATTTCATGAATTTGAAGAATAGTGTATAAAATCTTATCTTTTTTCCCATTATGTAGTAGGTGATAATATGAAAGACTTATTATGGAGTTTATTTGTGCATACGGGAAAAATAGAATATTATATGAGATATAAAGAGATGTTAAGGAGAGAGCAGGATGAACAGGGAAGTAATCGTCGGTAAAATTTATAGACATATGAGTGGTAGTTATTACCGCGTTCTTTGTATTGCTAAAGATTCAGAAAACCAAGTCAATGGGGAACCAAAGTCATTAGTGGTCTATGAATCTTTAGGACGGGATCGAGCTGTTTGGGTTCGTTCTTATGATTTGTTTCAAGAAAAAGTTGATAAAACGAAATATCCAAACTGTGTTCAAGAATATCGTTTTGAATTAGTGGACGATAATATTAGTTTTCGGTGATTTATGATAGAAGTAGTAGAAGGTATTGTCGTTAGTGAAAAACCATATGGAGAAACGAGTAAGATTATTCAGGTATTCACGAAAGAACATGGAATTATTGGGATGATGGTTCGGGGTTGCCGTACTTTAAAAAGTCCTCTTCGGAGTGTGACGGATAAATTAAGTTATGGTCGTTTTTCTATCTATTATAAAAAAGACAAACTATCCATTCTCTCGGAGGTATCGATTATTGATCCTTTTAAACAGATTAAAAAAGATATTACGAAAGTAAGTTATGCTTCGTTTCTCATTGACTTATCCGAGCAAGTTGTCAAACAGACCTCTCTTTATACCACTATCTATGCTTTTTTAATCGATAGTCTTTTCAAAATCAATGAGGGATTTGATCCTCTCGTCATTATCAATATGGTCGAATTAAAATATCTTGATTATCTCGGTGTATTACCTGTTTTAGATGGTTGTGCGGTCTGTGGTAACAAGACGGGAATCATTACTCTTTCGAGTGATAAAGGGGGATATCTTTGTACAAAGTGTCGGACGAATGAACCGATTATCTCTAAGAAGGCTATTCAGTTAATTCGGATGTATTATTATGTGGATATCAGTAAAATAGAAAAATTAGATGTACATGAAGATGTGAAAAAAGAAATCAATGAATTTTTAGATCAGTATTATGATCGCTATACCGGTCTTTATTTAAAAAGTAAGAATTTTGTACGAGAATTAACGCAAATTCTTTAAAAAGAAGGTAGTATCTAACGCTTGACTTTTCTAAAAAGAAAGTATAAACTAATAGTAATTTGTAAGCATTGACGGGCTTGGCAACCCAGAGCGATACAGGAATAAGAGATTCTTCTAGAATAAATAGGGTGGAACCGCGGATATTATTCGTCCCTATACTGTTCTAGGAGTTTTTTTGCTTTTAGGAGGAATTATGGAAAAAGTAGGAGTATCTGATTTATTAGACTATCAAATTGATCGTTTAATAGTAGTTTGTAAGACTGTTCAAAAACGAAAAAGGGAAGGAATCGAAATCAGTTTAAAAATATCGTTACAAGAATGCCCTTCTGATTTTTCTGAACAGGTGGAGGAAGAACTAGTATTGAGTTCTCAAACCGGTGGCAAAAAATTCATCGAAACACTGTTACGAGAACGATTAAAAGGAGAATGGATTACCGGTTTTACGCAAGGAACTAATTTGTTGTTACCACCTTCCTTTCGCCGGTTTTATAAAGAATGTACGAAACTAGAAACCGAGTCTTTTACGCTATATTTGACAGATTATGCTAGAAGAGTTTTTGTCAATACGATTCATCAATTCGATGAGAGGAGTAAACGGGATTCTCTTTCTTTCGTCAAAGCAAAATTGGAAAATAAAGAGGCGAAGCATCTCTTAATACAGTTATATGAAAATCCTTATCGACAAGGAAGAAGTGTATTTCTAGAACAAGAAGCCACTTGCGGATTCTTTCATCCTCCGCAATCAGCATATTATAGTGTGCAAGTAGGAAAACAAGGAAAGGTATCTCTTGAGGATGCTCAAAATGTTCTATCGATGATTGATTGTTTTGTGGATACGTATGGCCCATTTTCCCATGCCGAATGGAATGGCAAAGAATGTGTTGCTTACAATGAAAATAGTATGAAATTAGTAGGATATTAGGAATGTCCAAAATCGTTAGAAAAAGTTTTAAGTTATTGTAAAAGAAGTTAAAGAAAGAGGGATTATCATGGAAAAATTAACGATGGAAAAATTAGTGAATGTTTGTAAAACGTATGGATTTATTTTTCAAGGAAGTGAAATTTATGGAGGACTTGCCAATACATGGGATTACGGTCCACTAGGTAGTAAACTGAAAAATAATATCAAGGATGCTTGGCGGAAACGCTTTATTCAGGAACGTCCGAATGCTTATGAGGTGGATGCGGCTATTTTGATGCATCCAAGAGTATGGGAAGCGAGTGGACATGTTGCTAGTTTCTCAGATCCTTTAATTGATTGTAAGCATTGTAAAGTAAGACATAGAGCGGACAATTTAATCAATGATTTTGATGAAACTGCTCATGCAGATGGTATGACACAAGAGGAGATGATTTCCTACATTAGAGAACATAAAGTGCCATGTCCAAACTGTGGAAAAAGTGATTATACCGATATTCGTCAATTTAATTTAATGTTTGAAACTCATCGTGGAGTAACGGATGATGGTAAGAACAAGGTGTACCTACGTCCAGAAAATGCTCAAGGAGAGTATACTAACTTTTTAAATGTGCAAAGGACGATGCGTGCGAAACTTCCTTTTAGTATTGGTCAAGTTGGAAAGGCTTTTCGTAATGAAATAACTCCTGGAAACTTTACTTTCCGTACGATTGAGTTTGAACAGATGGAGTATCAAACATTCTGCCGTGAGGGAGAGGATACCGAACTTTATGATTATTTTAAGGAATATGCGAAAAAGTTCTTTATGGATTTAGGAATTCCCGAAGAAAAATTAAGATACCATGATCATGAGAAGTTAGCGTTCTATGCGAAAGCGGCTTGTGATATTGAATATCAATTCTGTTTTGGTTGGGGAGAACTCAATGGAACTCATAATCGCACGAATTATGATTTATCTCGTCATCAAGAGTATTCTACTGTCTCTCAAGAATATCTTGACCCAGAGACCAATGAGAAATATATTCCTTATATCATTGAATCCACAGTAGGTTGCGATCGTTTGACTCTTACCATTCTCGATAATGCCTATGAAGAACAGACTCTTGAAAATGGGGAAACGAGAGAAGTTATGCATATTCATCCTGCGTTAGCGCCTTATAAGGTAGCTGTTTTCCCACTCAATAAAAAATATCATGGGGAAGTGGCAAATGAATTGTATCAGGAATTATCTCATCACTTTTCAACGACTTATGATGAGACTGCTTCTATTGGGAAACGCTATCGTAGACAAGATATTGCCGGAACTCCTTTCTGTGTAACTGTCGATGATGATACGATTCAAAAGAATACCGTTACCGTCAGAAATAGGGATACGATGGAACAGGATGTAGTTGCTCTCGACCAGTTAGTGGATTATATTCAAGAAAGAATTCAGTTTTAATCATTCAAAAACCTCGTTAGAAATCTCTAATGAGGTTTTATGATAACTTTTACAAGTTATTTTTTAGGGTACGTACCATCTTGGTTTGTTCTTCACTACTACTATTTTGCCATAAGATTTCAAAGAAGACTCCCAATCCTGGTAAAGTGACTTCGTCTCCATCTTGAATAGAGGAAGTAATAGCTGTTAAAATTTCTTGTTCATCCGATGTTTGAAAATTGGTTCGAATACTTTTTCTAATGTCAATGTTCATAGTTCCGTCCTTTCTATTACTAGTATGACTTTCTTTTGAAAATTTATAACATGTAATAGTTGGAATCACTATATTTGTTGGTGATAGAAGAAGTCGTTTTTCCTTCTAATTTATTCACTCTATTTTCTAACATATTGATTTGTTGTTGCATGTTATTCATCTGTTGTTCGATATTGTTATAGGTACTGTAGGTATTACCAGTATTAGTCGTGTAGATTGGTGTTGAATAGGTCATATTGGACATCATTGGTGGAGTAGGTGGCATAGGCATAGGCATAGCCATCCCGTACATAGGCATATTGGCCCCTGAACAATTTCTATCTTTTTTCATAATTCCCTCCTAGTCTAATTCATTATATGATAGTAGTAAGAAAATGTGCTATAATGGAGTTGGTGATGATATGCGACTTAGAAATGTAAGAGGAGCCAGTGAAAAGATAGAGAGTTCTCCCTATGTGATTTTAGAACCATTCCAGTATCGAGGATGTTTTCAACAAGTTTTTCAAAATCAAAATCCCATTCATGTTGAAATAGGGATGGGAAAAGGAGATTTTATTATTGAGAATGCTTTTCGATATCCACATATCAATTTTATTGGTATTGAAAAATATGATAGCGTGCTAGTTCGAGCTATTGAAAAAGTAGAGGGAATAGAATTACCCAATTTACGGTTTATTCGAATGGATGCCCAGATGATTGAACAGGTGTTTTCTCATGAAATTGATACTCTCTATTTAAACTTTTCAGATCCATGGCCTAAAAATCGACATGAACATCGGAGACTATCTAGTCAAAACTTTCTAAAGAAATATGATTCTTTATTTCAAAATCGAAAACGATTAATTATGAAAACAGATAATCGACACCTATTTGAGTTTTCGTTGATGACCATGACAGAGTACGGGTATCATATCGACCATTTATGCTTAAATGTCTATGAGGAAAACTTGACAGATAACATTCCAACCGAGTATGAAAGAAAGTTTCACAATAAGGGATTTCCTATCTATCAAGTAGAGGTTAGTAAAGAATAAACAGAAAAAATAGGGGAAAAATAGAAAATGCTAGAAATTATGTAATGTTTTTGGTATAATGAAATATAGAGGTGGGGTATGAAAAGAATATTAACCTTTCTTCTCATCTTTTTGGTTAGCGGTTGTACGATTGTACGGATTGATACGGATAATATCGATACAACCGTAAGTGTTATTCTTTCCAAAGAAAATACACTTTATAATCGTATTGGTAGGGGCTATAAATATTATGTTCCAAGAGGAGTGACTTATATCGATACTGATGAGTTGAATGATAAGTTATATTCGAATGGAAATTATTACTATTTATATGTGGATGCGATTAGTTATTATCATGATACCAAGATTGATTATCAAGTGCGTGATGATATTTATTATTCTAGAAAGATATCCAAAGAGGATGGCTTTCGCCATGATGGGTATCTAGAGATTAGGCAGAAAGACAACTTCTATTATGTGGATTTTGTTTACAATCATGCGAAGATTGAAACAGTTGTGAGTGAACGGGATTTAAAAAATGCCATTCTCAATTCTGCTTATATTCTATCGACGATTCAATTTAATTCGGATGTTATCCATCTCCTTCTAGATGATGAATATTTTACGAACCGTGAAGAACAATATGATGTGTTTGCCAAAAATGAAAATCAAGAGGACAATTTTGAATTGCAAGTATATGAAGATGATTAAAAAGGAAAAGGTGGATTATGGGATTAGTAGATAAGTTAAGAAACATTTTCACAGAGGAAGTGGAAGAAGAGGAAGAAGAACCTGTCAGAGTAGAACAAATTAAGAAAGAAGTACGTAGTGTTCCAATTGAATCTCCAAGTGTGGAAAAGGTAACTACATCTCGCGAAGAAATGAAAAAGATGGTGGAACCAGAAGTACCTGTTATCGAGGAAAAAGAAAAGCCAAAGGCACCTGTCTTTTTCACGGATAGAGATTTTGAAGATTTAGAAACACCAAAGAAAAGTAGAGAACAGTTAAAACAGGAACGTCAAGAACGAGTAGAGCGAGAGGAACCAAAGGTAGAGGCACCAAAACCTTATAGTGGAAACTATAATAATACGACAATCATTCAAAAAGAAAAGCAAGTCTTTAAACCAACACCAATTATTTCCCCTGTTTATGGAGTATTGGATAAGAATTATCACAAAGAGGATATTGTCGAAAAACAAGATTCTCCACGGTATTCTTCTGTAGATGGACTAAGTGTGGATAGTATCCGTAATAAGGCTTATGGTACATTAGAGGATGATTTAGAGGATACGATGGTTCGTACACCGATTGTCGAGAAAGAAGAAGAGGAAGAAGATTTGTTCGAAGAGATGGAGAAAAAGGAACAACCAAAGAAGGATGATGTTTCTGCTAAAATTACAGAACAAGAAAAAAATATAAAAGAATTAGAAGAAATTACAATGGATTTGACGAAAGAGTTGGACAATTTGCTCCTACAAAAAGAAAAAGATAAGAAATCTTCCAAGTCAGAACCAGAAACGAGAACGGAACGAGCAGAAAAAAAAGAAAAGCAAGAGGATGTTTCCGATAGCGATTTATTCAATTTAATTGATTCTATGTATGATGAAGGGGAGGGAGAAGAATGACAGTAGATTTACAAGAATTGTTACCTGCCTTACTTTATATCGCACTGATTGTTCTTGTCATAGCGCTTACTGTATTAGTCATAAAATTAATTAAGACGATAGGAAAAGTAGACCGCGTGTTAGATGATGTCAATAGTAAGATGGTTCGTGTTGATGGACTATTTGATATCATTGATAAGGTGACGGATTATGCAGCAAGTATTAGTGATAAGGTAGTTGGCGGTATTACGAATGCCATCCATTTTGTATTTAGAAAGAAAAATAAAAAGAGACAATAGAAAAGAGGAGAAAAATATGAGCAAGAAAAAAGGCGGATTAGGAAAGTTTATTGCGGGAGTAGCCGTAGGAGCTGGTTTAGGAGTATTGTTCGCTCCTAAAAAAGGTAGTGAAACGAGAGCTGAGTTAAAAGCAAAATTAGAGGAATTATACAATAAAGCCAAAGAGTTGGATATGGAAGAAGTAAAAGAAAATATCGAAGTGAAAATTGCAGAAATTAAAGAAGCCATTGAAGACTTAGATAAAGAGAAAGTATTATCCATTGCGAAAACGAAAGCCAAACAATTACAAGATATGTGTCAAGAATTAGTACAATATGTGGTAGAAAAAGGAACTCCTGTTATGGAAAAGACTGCAACAGCTGTTCGAGAAAAAGCAACAGAAGTAACAGAAGAAGTTTTGGGAAGATTAAAAGGAAAAGAAAAAGAAGCATTAAAAGAGGAGTAATCCTCTTTTTCCTTTCCCTGTTGCTTATTTACTAAATGCCAAAAATATAGTATAATGGATATCGAGGTGGATTATGAGTAAATTTCTATCTTTTTTAGATAAACATAAAAAGAAGATTATTATTCTAACAATTGTAATGATTATCTTAATCATTTCAGTGGTATCTTTATATAAAATTTACCAGTATTTAACGCCAGATCATCGTGCTTCTAGTTATGGTGATCGTTGTGAGGAAACCGAGAGTATTCTAATTACAGATGAGCGAAAAAAATCTGTTCAAGAAACGGTAGAAAGTTATGAGAAGATGAAGTTATCTGTAGTGGATGTCAAATGTAATTTAATTGATATCGTGATTTATGTAGAGGAAGATGTCCCTCTTAAGACCGTGAAAGAAATGTCTAAAAAATTATTAGAAGTCTTTACGGAAGAAGAGTTAAAGTATTATGAAATTGAACTATTAGTTGACGTTAAAGATGTTGAGGATCATGACATCTATCCTGTTGCTCCTAAAAAAGCAAAGGGAAGTAGTTCTTTTGTATGGTAGTTAAGGAGTATATATGAAGAAGAAACTAATATGGATTATCCTGGCCGTTGTCCTGGTAGTAGGGGCCATTGGTGGAGGAGTCTTTTATGTAATGAGCAATCAAACAGGCGTTTTGAGTTCCTCTGAAAAGCAGTGGATTATCGACCATAAAAATGAAGTTATCGATATTTATATGCCTAGAAATGTAGCAGGACTTACCTATATGGGGAAAGGAATGTTTTTTGATTATATTGAGTATGTAGAAAAAGAAACAGAAATGAAGTTCAATGAAATTGCTTATGAACCATTTTCTGAGGTTAGTGATCAAGCTTATTCTATTCAATTAGTAGACCAAGTAGAAGATAATCAAATTGAAATATTACAAGATGATTATGTGTTGGTAACAAAAGAAGCTCATGTTTATACTTCTCCTCAAGAAATTCAAAATTTAAAAGTGGGAGTTCTAGCTTCTGATTTGGAAACGGTAAAGCGTTATTTAGAAGAGGCAGATGTAGAATGGGTCTCTTTTGAAACAGAGGAAGAATTACTAAAACAATTTTTACCGGTAGAGGAAGAGACTATCGATGAGGATTCTTCTGAAGAACTAGAAGAAGAACAACCAGAACTAGATGGGGTAGTAGGTCTTCGCACTCTTTATTTAGATAATGTTTTAACAAACAATATGCATATGGCTTATCATATTTCAGAGATGAATAAAACCTATGTGTTAAAACTAAATGGGGAAGATACGAGTAATAGTATTTTGAAAAAGTTATATCAAAAATGGAAAAAAGAACATTATGATGAATCTTATAATCAAAGTCTATTAGAGAGTTACTTCGATTTTAAAGGAGTAACGGAAAAAGAGAGAACTTCTCTTCGCGAAAAATCTTATATGTATGCCTTTATGGAAAATGGATCTTACGATCAGTTAAAGAGTAAAAAACTAGGGGGCATGAACTATACGATTATTAAATCTTTTGCTGAATTTGCCAATATCGATATGGAATATGGGCATGAGTATAATAGCAAGGAAGAATTAGAGAATGCTTTTCAGGAAGGAAAGATTGATTTCTTTTTTAACCCTTATCAAATAGAGGAAAGCATAGGATATCATACGGTAAAACCGATTGCTTCCCAGATGGTTGTGTTATCTCATGTGAATCATTCGATGACGGTGAATTCGATTGCTTCCCTACAAGATCAAAAAGTACTTACCGTGAAAGGTTCTCAATTAGAAGAGTTCTTACAACAACACGGCATAGAAAGTACTTCCTATGATTCGATTTCTGAGTTATTACAAAATAAGGAAGAAGATTCATTCCTTGTCATGGATTTAGCTACGTATCAGTATTATCAAACGGCTGAGTTAAAACGCTTCCAAGTGAGTTATATTTTCCGCTTAGACCAAAATTATGGATATGTAATCAATCAGGAAGACCGTTTATTTGCGCAGTTATTTGATTTCTATTTAGAGTATATGCCTATTCAAAATATGGTACATTCTAGATATAAAGACATCTATGAGGATGATAAAGAACTATATTACTGGATTACCATTGGGGTATTAGCTTTCTTAGTATTAATTCAATTCCTTTACAATGCGAAGAGAGTCATACATTTTTTTAAACACAAACGAAGAAAGTCGTTAACGAAGGATGAAAAAATTCGATATATTGATTCTCTTACTTCTTTAAAAAATCGTGCTTATTTAAATGATTCGATTGAGAAGTGGGATAATTCAGAAGTATATCCACAGATCATTATTATTGTTGATTTAAATAATATTGCCTATATTAATGATAACTTCGGTCATGAAGAAGGAGATAAAGTCATTACCGAAGCTGCGAATATTTTAATTCAAACACAAATGCCAAAATCTGAAATTATTCGTACAGATGGTAATGAATTCTTAATCTATTTAGTATCTTATGAGGAAAAACAGGCGGTATCTTATATTCGAAAATTAAATAAAGAATTAAAAGAATTAAGTCATGGCTTCGGAGCAGCTATTGGATATAGTGTCATTCAGGATGCTATTAAGACCATTGATGATGCTGTCAATGAAGCAACACTAGATATGCGGACGAACAAAGAGGCGATGATGGAAGAAGAAAAGTAGTAACCATGGTTACTACTTTTTGAATGAAAAAACCTAATGAGAATCATTAGGTACATATTCCACAATATCTTCTAATTTACAATCAAAATAGTCACAAAGTCTAGCAAATACAGTTACATCCATGCGAGTAACTTCTCCATGAATAATCCGTTGTAATACTTTAAAATCGGTATTCGTATCGCGCATGATTTTATTTTTGCTAATATCATCTTGATGAAGCAAATCATCTAATTTGAACAGATAATAGCCATTTTCTATATCTACTTTTACCATTGCCATCGTATCCTTACAAATTAATGATAACAAGTTTATGGTTTTCTTGACTATTGGTTGTATAACCGTTATAATAGAGATGATTATGAAAAGAGGGGATGCTATGTCGTCTTATATTGAGCAATATGCTGCTAAGATTCATGAGTTAATTGAAGTACCAAGAAATGAACTACGCCAAAAAGTATATGGGAAAAAGCAATTGGAGTATTGTGATTTATTAGAGCGTTATGAAGAACTATATGTAGAAAAATGTAAAAAGATTAGTGAGTTATTAGAAGAGGAGTATCAAGAGAAAAATTTCTTAAAATGTTCCAAGAATTCTTGAAAACCAAACTTTTGTTTGCTATAATGGAATTGGTGATATTCCATGAAAGTAGAAAAGATTCAAAAATTAAAATCTGGAAAATATAAAGTTCAATTAGGCCAAGAAACGGTAACTGTGCATGATGATGTGTTACTAGATCATCATTTGTTATTCAAAAAAGAGATTGATGATGCGGATTACCAAAACATTATTCAGGATAGTATCCGTTCCGATATTTACCACAAAGCACTGAATTATGCGTTAAGAAAAATTCGTAGTAAAAAGGAAATGACTTCTTTTTTAGATTCCTATGATTTATCAGAACAAGAGAAAAAGGCAATGATTCAACAACTGGAGAAAAGTGGTGTCTTATCCGATTTGGCTTATGTGAAAGCTTATATTTCTGATAGTCTTTATCTGAGTAATGATGGACCAAATAAAATAGAACAAGAACTCTATGCACAGGATATTGATAATCAGATGATTCAAGAAGAACTTGATCAAATAGATAGGGATTATGTTCATGAAAAGTTAGAAAAATTAATTCAAAAGAGGGTATCTCACGATCATAAACATTCCAAGTATCAATTGCAACAAAAGATAGTCTTAGATATGGTAAATCTTGGATATGAACGAGATATGGTATTAGGGATTCTCTCATCCATGACGTTTTCTGATACAGAGCAGTTAGAAAAAGAATATGAAAATAGTATGAGAAAGTTAGTACGAAAATATGAGGGCTCTATTTTAGAAAAAAAAATAAAAGAAAAACTTTACAGCAAAGGATTTGACATCCATGAGATTGAGTCCTTTTTAGACAAAAAAAAATCAGAGAATTTCTGATTTTTTTAGTTATTACTGTTACTGTTACTATTTGAACTTTTAGCCTCTTCAAGTTGTTTTAAGAATTCATCGTAATCTTTACTGATAACACTATCTTTAATAGAAAGTTTATATTTCTTTCTAAGAGCAACCATCGCATCATATTGTAAATAAGGATCTTCGTCTAATTTTTGAGCGGTGAGAGCCTCTTTAATTTCGTCTTTAGACTTTTCATAAGTTGGTTTGTCTTCACTAGATTTTCGATAGATGATGTGATATCCATAAGTAGATTTTACAGGAGTAGTTGTAAATTCTCCATCTTTTAATTTAGAAGCACCATCCCAGAATTCTTTTACAACATCACTAGACATGAATGGATCAAGAAGACCACCTTCAGAATAAGAGCCATCATCAGACCATTCTTTTGCTAATTCGATAAATTTATCTTCTAATTTATCTTTATCTGTTTCTTTTAATTCTTTAATGATATCTTTTGCTTGGGCTAATGCTTTAGAACCATCTTTATCACTATCTTCAATTTCAATTAAGATATGACGAGCGGTAATCTTTTCAGAATAGTTTTCGTCATAATATTTTTTTAGTTCATCCTCTTTTAATTGAGCAGATACCCAGTTTTCAATTGCTTTATTTAGTTTGATATAACTAATTCTGTTTTCTAAAAATTCGTCTTCAGAATTCACATTTAAACCATTTTGTTGAGCAAATTCAACGACATCCATAGAATAAGCTTCTGCATAGGCTTTCCAGTAGTCAACTTCATCTTGAGCTTCTGCCTTAATTTCATCCGTTGTTTCTACTTCTTGATCAGCAATGTAATTATCAATCATGTTTAATAATTCTGATTGCCCATAATTTTCTTTCATTTGATCATATAATTCTTCAGCGGTAATATCTTTTCCTTTAACAGAGGCAACGACTTCTTTTCCATCTTTTAATTTTGGATTTCCGCATGCTGTTGTTAACAAGACAAATAAGCAACAAGATAACATTAAAATCTTCTTTTTCATAAAATCTCCTTCCACTGTACTTTCATGATTTCAACGTACAAACTTATGATACCAAATCCAAACGCAAAATTCAACGATTTCTTTCACATATTCACAAAATATTCATAAAATAACTGTGAAAAGACAAAAAAAGGAGGAATGATTTTATGTGTGGTAATTCTGGAGTATCTTCTGCAGCAATCGTACTTGTACTATTTATTCTTTTAATTATTATACTTGGAGCTTGGATTTAAGGAGGTTGTTATGGCTTGCGGAAATTCATGTGAAAAGGAACCAATGACTCAAAAACAATGTACGGGAAGTGGCAATGCTTATGTAATTATTATCGTTCTTTATATTTTACTTGCCATTATTATTGGTTCTTGTCTATGGTAAAAGAGGGTATCCTCTTTTTCTTTTGACGAATTTCCTTGACAAATTCTTATAAAATGAGGGAAAAGGGTTTACAAATCATCTATTTTGGGGGTATAATAGTGGTACACAGTGGATGAAAGTGGTTAAAAGTGGGGTGATTTTTATGTTTATGGGTGAATATCATCATGCCATAGATGTGAAAGGTCGACTCATTATCCCTTCTAGAGTAAGAGAAGATTTAGGAGATGAGTTTATTGTCACGAGAGGTCTTGAGGGTTGTTTATTTATCTATCCTAAAACAGAGTGGGAGAACATTATTCAAAAATATAAACAATTGCCAGATACTCGGGATCGACGCTACTTTATGAGAATCTTTTTATCCGGTGCGACTGTGTGTGAGTTAGATAAACAAGGAAGAGTGAATATTCCTGTTCCTTTGATAGAATATGCGGATTTGACCAAGGATTGTATCATCATTGGGGTAGATGAACGATTAGAGGTTTGGAGTAAAGAACGTTGGGAGAACTTCATTTCTACCAATGAAGCAAATCTATCAGAGATTGCCGATAACCTATTCGCAACCAATTTCACGATGTAGGAGGCTCTATGCATAAAAGCGTTTTGCTAAAAGAATGTATTCAATATTTGAACTTAAAAGATGATAGTGTCATAGTCGATTGTACGTTAGGTTATGGGGGACATAGTAGTGAAATTTTAAAGAAAATTCCAAACGGATTTCTCTATGCCTTTGATCAAGATAGAGAAGCAATTGCGAGCAGTCAACAACGATTAGAAGGGATTGCTCCTAACTTTTCCATTATTGCTTCTAACTTCTGCCATTTACAAGAAGAATTAAAGAAACGTCAAATCCAGAAAGTCGACGGTATTCTCTATGATTTAGGAGTATCTAGTCCTCAACTAGATGAAGCAGACCGGGGATTTAGTTTTCATCAGGATGCTCCACTAGATATGCGGATGGATAAAAGTCAGTTTTTAACAGCCGAAGAGGTTGTGAACCACTATGATTATGATTCATTAGTCAGTATCTTTCACCGTTATGGAGAAGAGAAATATGCGACTAGTATAGCGAAAGGAATTATCGAGAATCGACCTATTCATACGACACTAGAGTTAGTAGAAGTGATTAAGAATCACGTACCAGAAAAATATCGTCGCGAAAAACATCCTGCTCGTAAAGTATTTCAAGCCATTCGGATTGAAGTGAATGATGAATTACATGTTTTTGAAGAAAGTTTGAGGCAGGCATTAGAGTTAGTATCCGTTGGTGGTCGGATTTGTGTGATTACCTTTCATTCATTAGAAGATAAGATTTGTAAAGAAATATTTAAAGAAGTTACGGAATTAGATAGTACATTAAAAGGATTACCTGTTCTTCCAAAAGAATATCTTCCAAAATATAAAGTGGTTAAAACGTTAGTACCAACGGAAGAAGAACTTCAAGAAAATCCTAGAGCGAGAAGTGCGAAATTAAGAATTATAGAAAGATTGGGTTGATAAAATGAAAAAGATAAAGAGAAAACCATTGTTAACAAAGAAAGAGAAGTTCATTTATACTTGGGGTATATTGGCAATCGGAGCTTTGTTTGCTAGTAAAATATTCTTTGGAGCACAGATTAGCAATCTAAAGATGAGTATTGAAAAAATCAATTATGAAATTGAAGCGCAGGAGAAGAAGAACGAATCTTTGACGATGCAAGTGAATGAACTTACTTCTTATGAGAATGTCAGTAAAGTTATTAAAGAGTTAGGTCTTGCTTATAATAATGATAATATCGTTGTGATAAATAAATAAAGTATGCTATAATAGTTATGGTGATAATATGAAGAGAGAAAAAGATGTAGTAGTAAAAACTTGGCGACAACCAAAGTATGTACTCATAATCTTTCTCTTTTTTATTTTTGTATTAATGGTGCAATTTATGTATCTTTCGCTATCGAATAAAGTGTATGGGAGAGATTTAAAACAGTTTGCGAAAGATCGAATTACGGTAGATAAAGAATTGTATGCGAAAAGAGGAACAATCTTTGATCGAAATGAAAAGGTATTAGCGGAAAATGTTACTTCTTATACATTAATTGCTTATTTGGATTCTTCTCGTACGACGAATCCGGATAATCCTCAACATGTTGTCGATAAAGAGGCTACTGCTAAAGCGTTATCAGAGGTATTAGATGCTCCTTATGACTATATTTTAGAGCGTCTACAAAAAGAGGGTGCCTATCAAGTTCAGTTTGGAAACTATGGTTCCAAATTGAAGGAACTTAAGAAAATTGAAATTGAAAATTTGGAATTACCAGGACTAGATTTTATAGAATCTAGTATGAGATCTTATCCGCAAGGAGCCTTTGCGTCTTACATTATTGGATATGCCAAAAACGATAATGAAGGTTCCATCTATGGAGAGATGGGTGTAGAATTAGGATATGATTCTCTTCTTCGAGGAACGAATGGTAGTTTAACGTATCAAAAGGATTTATATGGTTATCAAATTCCTGATACGCCAGAGACAAGAGTGGATGCGATTGATGGAGATGACCTTTACTTAACAATTGATTCTAAGATTCAAAGATTTCTAGAGGATGCCGTTGCAGAAGCTTCCGAAAAAGCCAAACCTGAATGGATGTTAATGGCTATTATGGATGCAAAAACAGGAGAAATTTTAGGAAGTGCGACTAGTCCTACTTTTAATCCTAATTCTCTTCCGGAAAATATGAGTTATCAGAATCATTTGATCTCAGAACCATATGAACCAGGTTCGGTTATGAAGACATTTACGTATCTTTGTGCAATTGATACAGGAGAATATGATGGAAACAAGGAATATGCTTCTGGTCACTACAAAGTAGGGCCGAATACGGTATATGATTGGAATCGTTATGGATGGGGAAAGATTAGTTATGATACGGGTTATCAATACTCTAGTAATGTAGGCGCTATGCATGTTGCCAAAGAGTATTTATCGCCATCTGCTTTAAAACAGTGTCTCTATCGCTTTGGTTTTGGAAAACAGACAGGAATTGAATTAAGTTCAGAAGATAGCAATATCAATCCGGAATCAGCAGGAAATATTGAGTTTAATGAACAGATTGAACTAGATTGGTTATCGGTTAGTTATGGACAAGGATTTCTAGTGACACCGATTCAAATTCTTCAAGCATTAACGATTATCGCGAATGATGGTGTCATGGTAAAACCTCATATTATCAAAAAGATTGTCGATAAAGAAACGAATGAAGAAGTGGAAACTAAAATTGAAAAAACGGGTCAAATTGTAAAAAAGGAATCCGTCCTTAAAATGAGGGAATTGATGTATGGAGCTGTCAATAATTCTTGGGCACCTGGACATCATTATCAAATTGAAGGATTTGATATCATCGGTAAAACGGGTACTGCTCAGATTGCTGAAAATGGACACTATTTACAAGGGGATAGTAATTATTTGATTTCTTTTGCAGGAATGTTTCCTAAAGATGATCCTCAAATTATTGTCTATGCCGCTATGAAAAAGCCAAAGACTTCTAGCAGTAACAATATCGCCAAACCTCTCAAAGTGGTTCTACAGAATCTTGCGAAATATTTAAATATTTTTCCTGAAAATAATGTATCTTCCAATGTTCAAACTTACGTTTTACCTTCTTATGTCAATCAAGATACTGCTAAGGTAAAACAAATTCTTCAAAAAGAAGGATTAGAAGTGGTGGTAATTGGAGATGGCACAACCGTTATTCAACAGTATCCTCAAAAAGGCGCAACCGTTATTTCGGATGATAAAGTCTTTCTCGTTACGAATGGTAGTAATCGTCAGTTAGCGGATGTCGTCGGTTGGTCGAAAAGTGATTTCGTTACCTATATGAATCTCTTAGGGGTTTCTTATGAGACGGAGGGATATGGTTTTGTTACGAAACAGAGTATCGCTAAAGGAACTGATATTGAACCGGATATGATTCTAGAAGTAACTTTAGAGAATAAATATGGAATTGATAAAAAAAAGGAAGAAGAACTAGAAGACAAGAAAGAGTCCTAATCTCTTTCTTTTTATTGACTTTTTTAAAAATATCTTATACAATATTATCTCGTTTAGGAGGGGTTATATGTTTCAACTGTTTCAACAACAATGGAAGCGTTATCAAGTAGAATTTGAAGCAGCTTGGCAAGATTTAAAAACGAAAGGAAGAAGAACGAAACAGATTCCCAATATTTTGACATCTCTTCGTTTACTCGCACCATTTTTTATTTTACCGACTGCTTATGTTGGAAACATTCCTTGGTTAATAGGGTTTGTTAGTTTATTTTCTGTAACGGATATGTTAGATGGGTTTATTGCTCGTAAGTTTCATTTAACTAGTGAATTGGGAAAAGATTTAGATGCTTTTTGTGATAAAATGTTTGCTGGTACTCTTTTGTTAGCCGCTAGTTTTATGAATCCTATTTTATTGATGAATTTAGCGCTCGAAGTTGGGATAGGGGCAATTAATACGAAAGCAAAATTAAAGGGAATGGACGTTCGGTCTCTCTATATTGGTAAGATTAAGACAGGATTTTTATTTCCATTAATTGGGTTAGGTCTCATTTCTACGAAAATACCTGTCCAAGCATTATTTGAGTCTTTCTTTGCTATTACCTGTAGTCTTCAAGTGGTAACAGCTTGTTCCTATGCTAGAAAATATGTCAAAGCGGAAGAATTAGAAAAAAGACAAATGGAAGCTACTAAAATGGATTCTTTGGAAATGGAAGAGGAACAAAAACGTACAGTCGATGCGATGGAACCATCTTCTTTTATACCAGCCATGTTAAATACGAGAGAGAAAAAAATTGAAACGTTAAAGGAAATGAAATCGATTGTTTATCAAGAAGTACTAGGTGAGCCAGAGGAAGTAGAATCGAAAGCAAAAGAGAAAGTGAATAAACTTTCTCAGTAAGGAAGAGGAGTATCCTCTTTTTATTTTGAGAATTTCTAAAAACGTGATACAATGAACATAGGGTGTGACAGAATGAGAGAACCATTATTTTATCGTATGGCTAGACCACTGATTTCTTTCCTATTCCGAATAGGTTTTCGTCCTACGATTCTGGGGCGAGAACATATTCCCAAAGAGGGAAGTATTATTTTCGCTGGTAATCATACGAATAATTTCGATTGCTTACTACTAATCTCTTCCACTAAGAGAACTATTCACTTTTTAGCGAAAGATTCTCTAATGAAGGGATTTAAAAAATATATTTTTAAGGGAATGGGAATTATTCCGGTAGACCGTAGTCGAAAGAATCCTGAGTCGGTAGCACAGGCCCTTTCTTACTTACATCAAGGAGGAACGATTGGAATCTTTCCAGAGGGAACCATCAATCGAACAGAAGAGGTAACTATGCCTTTTAAGTTTGGTGCTGTGAAAATGAGTAGGGATGCGGGTGTACCGATTGTACCTTTTGTGATTACGGGTAAGTATCGATGGTTTCACCGCAGTATTCAAATAGAATTTTTAAAACCGATGATGGTCGTTCAAGATTTAGAGATTGAAAATGAAAAATTAAGAAGACAGATTAGTCAAAAATTGGAGGGATAATATGTCAATTTTTAATATTTTTACAAAGAAGAAGCCGATACCCGCACCATGGGAAAAATATTATACAGAAGAAGAACGTCATATCAAAATACCCAATATCACTCTTTATGATCAAGTAAAATCTAGTGCACTTCAATATCCTAAAAATATCGCTGTTGAATATATGGGGAAACGCATTCGGTATTCTAAATTCATCAAACAAATTGATCGCGCTAGTTGTTCTTTTCAACAACTAGGTATTCAAAAGGGCGATATTGTAACGATTTGTACTCCCAATATTCCAGAAGCCTTAATTTCTTTTTATGCGTTAAATAAATTGGGAGCGATTGCCAGTATGCTTCATCCTCTCTCTGCGGAAGAGGAAATTAAACAGAGTTTGAATGCAACGAAGAGTAAGTATCTCATCATGGTAGATATGTTCTATCAAAAGATTAAACCCATCATTTTTGAGACCTCTGTTCGAAAGGTTATTTTCGTATCTCCAGCGGACTCTCTTTCTTGGGTCTTGCACGTTGGCTATCGTGTGAAACAAATAGGAAAGTATGAAAAATATCCACGAAGAAAAAAATATATGAGTTGGCGCAAATTCATGAGATTATCTCGTCATCAAAAACCACAACCAACGAAAAAGTTTGGTAAGAATACACCTGCTGTGATTCTTCACAGTGGAGGAACGAGTGGTACGCCTAAAAATGTCGTCATTCAAAATCGTTCCTTTATCTTAGAGGCAAGACAGGAGCAAATTCAAATGAAACAACTCCATGCAGGAGATTGTTGTTTAGCGATTATGCCGAATTTTCACGGTTTTGGACTTAGTGTATTGATGCATACTCCGTTAGCGCTCGGTTGTTATACGATTTTAGTGCCACAGTTTGATGCGAAGAAATTTGATATCTTGTTTCATAAGACAAAACCTACTTGTGTCTTAGGAGTACCAACCTTGTATGAGGCCTTACTTCGTTGTCACAATGTGAAAAATCTAGATTTATCTTTTCTAAAGTATGTGGTTAGTGGAGGAGATATTTTACCAAAAGCCTTAGAGGATGAGTTTAATCAGTATTTAAAAGATCATCATTCCAAAGCCGTCATTACCCAAGGATATGGGCTATCTGAGTCGTTAGCGGCAGTTACTCTTGCTTGTGATGATATTAATAAGAGTGGTTCGATAGGAATCCCTCTTGCTGGAAATTATATTAAGATTATTGATCCTGCTACCTTAAAGACTGTTCCTTATGGAGAAGTAGGAGAGATTGTCGTCAATTCTAAAGGATTAATGCTTGGATATCTCAATAATGAAAATGAGACCAATGCTGCTTTACAAGTGCATAAGGAAGATGGACATGTATGGCTTCATACAGGAGATTTGGGATATATGGATACCGACGGTTTTATCTTCTACAAGGGTCGTAAAAAGAGAATGATTGTCACGAGTGGTTATAATGTCTTTCCTGCTCATGTCGAAGAAGTCATCGAATCTCACCCAGCTGTGTTACAGTGTACCGTCATTGGAATCCCTCATCCTTATAAGCAAGAGGTAGGAAAAGCCTTTATTGTTTTAAAAGAAGGATATCATGGTTTATTCGTTAAAGCAGATATTAAAAACTATTGCAAAAAGAATTTAGCGAAGTATATGATTCCTTACCAATTTGTCTTCCGTAAACAATTACCAAAAACGAAATTAGGAAAAGTAGATTTTCAAAAATTACAAAGTGATATTGGAGAGGATGATGACGATGAATAAAAAGGTTCCCTTTTTATATCATGTGGGAAAATTCCTTTTAGGACCCATCTTTCGTCTTTATTATCATCCCCGCATCATTGGTAGAGAACATATTCCTAAAGAGGGACCTATCTTAATCGTTGGAAATCATAAACACTTATACGATCAATGTCTTACCATTATCGCGACAAAGCGTGGTATTCATTATATGGCCAAAAAAGAATATTTTGATAATAAGAAAGTCGCATGGTTTTTTAAGGGAACCGGTTGTATTTCTGTCGACCGTGCTCATAAGGATGAAAAAGCAAAATCTCTTGCTCTTTCTGTTTTGGAAGATGGAGGAGCAGTGGGATTATTTCCAGAGGGAACACGCAATAAGACCGATGCCTTTCTCCTTCCTTTTAAATTTGGAGCTGTTTCGATGGCTAGTAAGACCGATGCTATGTTAGTACCGTTTGGGATTACAGGAGATTATCGTTTTCGGAGTAAGAATTTAACAATCCGTTATGGGGAACCTTTTAAAGTAGGGGATATGTCTTTAGAAATGGCCAATCAAAAACTTTCCCAAGAGGTTGAAAAATTAATGCGAGAAAATCTGCAAGAAGAGGAGTAGAACTCTTCTTTTTTCTTGACAAATCAAAGGAAAACGAATAAAATAATGCGAACAGGAAAAAGACGAAATAAAAGAAAGAACAGGGGGAATTTTGATGCCGGTTATTGCCTATTTAATGATTCCTGATGAACAACTCATCCAGGAATTACTTCGTATGCAAAAAGAGGATTTTTCTCTTTATCAAGAATTAGTACATGATGTACGTATCAAACGAAAAATCATTTATACCCAAGAGGAAACTGTCTTTACGATAAGTGTTTCTAATCCTCAACTTCAAACGGACCTTTATGATGATACCGGGTTGTCGCTTTTATCGAACAGTTACTCATCGAAAATCATTCGTTATTTATGGATTTTTTTAGAAAATGCGAAAGAGCATCTTTCCCGCTATATGAACAATGAGAACTTTCTTTCTCTTTTGTATCGTTGTCATCATGGGTATACCGATCTTTATATGCCGTATTTAGACTATGAATCTTTTCTTTTGTTTTTAAATTACAGTTATCGTATAAAAGAGGATACAGATGTTGTTTGGTTGTTAAGAAATGCGAATGAGGATGTGATTACCCATTTCTTAGAGGAGGGAAAAATTTCGAAAGAGGATATGCTTTCCCTTTTAGAACATGGTTCAGCGACTGTCATTTCGACTTTACTTCGTTTCGATATGCGAATTTCTTCTTTAGATTATTTATCTTGTAAGGAATGGAGCGATTTATTGAAAAAGGGAGTAACCATCCCTGTGCGATTATTAGAAGAACCTAGAATTCTAAAAAAATTGACGAGAATGAATAGTGTGAAATCTTATCGTTTATTGATAGAACTTCTTCGCAAAAATCATGATGTTCAAAGGATAGAAGAGAAAAGAAAACAGTACTATGATCAAGTACTACATTCTTATCTTCCTGAAGAGGGAATGCTTGCTTATGATGCTCATTTATATCGCACACTCGTTCAACAATATGATGATGCAAGCGAGGAAGAGTTAAGAGATTTTTTAGAGCAATCCTATTGTGCGTTTGGAGATGAGACAGACTTTCGTGATCTTTATGAATACTGTAAGACCTATTTAAAAAGAGGAGATTTTGACTCTCTTTATCGCTTTTTAAAGCGGGAAAGTCAGATGAGGATGACCAATATGCTCATTGATTATCACTTTGAGGAAATCCCCTATAATTTATTTGTGGATTTAAAACAGCTAATCTCCTTTGAAAAGAAGAATCCGAAAAGAGTCTTAACAGAGGAAGATATCTCGCTTTATCAATCTTTGTTAACATTAGATGATGTCTCTTACGAACAGAAGATATCTTGGCATGAAACCCTAAAATCTTTCCCTGTACGAGAGAAATACTATGATGACTTTCGGAAAGTCAAAGATAGTTGTTATCAAATGTTACAGGATGCCATCATAACGAAAGAAAAACTAAAACCTTATCGATTAGAACAGAAATCTTTAAAATACGGGGTAAATATCTATGAATTAAAAGATGTTCCGTTCTATGCCTTAATCAAGGGATTCTGTATTCCTAAAAATAAGATTTTGACGCCGGATTCTTTCCAGTATCCAGGAGATGCGGGTTCTTATTCGGTAGATGGTGGTAGGAAACTAATTGCTTTTGATAATCCAACCGAATGTTATGTAGGGGTTTATGAGACACTACCTATTTCGCAAATCATTCATCTTTGTCCAACCGATTCTTATTCGGATTATGTCCGAGATAAAACAGATTATGTGAGTGAATATGTAAATCAATTACTACAACCAGAAGAATTACTAACCATGAGTCACAATTATAATGAGTTAGTGATTGCTCAACCTAGTCAAAATCGTCAAGATGACTTGAATAATCGTCTTACATTACCGAAGTTGTTTGCGCTTTATTGTTTTGATTATGTGTCATCTCAAGATATCGAGTCTGCCAAAAATTTAGGAATTGATATTGTGGTGGTGGATACTCTTTCTTATTTGGATCAAATGGTTGGCTCTGTACCAACCACAAAATGGGATGAACACCTCTTTAAAACAGATGAAGAGTTATTGGAAGAAGAATTCGTCTACGTACGAGATTTCAACCATCCCGATATGATTTTACGTCGTAAATGGATAAAAAAATAAAAGAGAGGAAGATTTGTATGAGTCATCAGTGGCAAGATGTTTTAGCGTATCTTTGGCAACACCATCCATCTATCTACCAAGAAATTTTAAAAGATTCTACGGTGAAAAGAGAACTCATTTGTCAGGAGAATTGTCCAATCATTTTTCCAACGATGGAGGGACTAGAACATTTATTAGATGAAGAAGGACTATCTTTGTTAGCCACATCAACGGTATCGAATAAGATTTTCTATGTTCGATTAGCGCTATCCTATGTTTCTTATCCTTTTTTGGAAAATGATTTGTTTTGGAATATCGTTTTACCAGTATTTTCTCAAGTGAAAAATCTTTTTTCTTCTTTATCTTATGAGGCAGCTCACTATTTTTATCATTTTTTAAAACGTTCTTCTGTTTCGGAGGAGAAAATCTCTTCCTTGTTATTGGGATTATCTTATGAAGTAGCCTTAAAACTCGTATCACAGGAGAATTTACCAATGGATGATATATGGACATTCATTCGTAATGGACATCCCGTTTGTGAATATTTGCTCCAAGAAGATTTACGAATTACCTCTTTAAAACCATTATCTTTTCAAGAGTTTTATCAATTAGTGAAGCAGGGAATAACGATTCCTCAGTCTTTGCTGGAAGAACAAACCTTTTGCCGTCAAATCGTGGAGATGGAGGATGTCTATGCTTACCGACTATTGATGCGAAAGTTAGAATGTAACCATGATATCTCATTTTTGGAACAACAAAGAACACGGTATTATGACCTTGAACTTTCTTCGTACTGTGAAGAGGAAGAAATGTTGAAACGTTTTGCTTCTTGCTATCACAAAATAGAAGAAGCACTGAATACGCATTCTAAAGAAAAGATAGAAAATCTACTTACTACTAGTACTTCTTCCTTTGGAGAAATTTCTCTAAAATATAAGAGTCAAATCAAACGGCAATTTCTTTTAGGAAATTTAGAGGGAATCAAGGCGATTTTGCAAACGCAGAGTAGGGAAATGATGATGAGGATTCTCATCGATTATCATTTTTCAGAAATTGCTTACAATTTCTTTTTAAATCTTCGTCAACTTTGTCACTTTGCGAGTATCAAGCCGATTCTTACTTTAGAGGAACTTACGTTCTATGATAACATTTTTCATTTGGAGAATTTATCCTATCGTGAGAAAATGAAATGGCACCAAAAAATGAAATACTATCCTTGTCAAGAACAGTTCTATCATCATTTTTTAAAAGCAAGAGAATTGGTTGCTTCCTTACTTAATCAATCTATGATTCATTCGTCAAACCTTTCTAATTATCGAAATAATCTGTTATCCAAACAGTGGGGAGTCGATATTTATGAGTTAGATAACGAACCGTTCTATGCCTTAGTCAAATGTTTACAAAATGGAAAAGATAGACCATTAACGGAAGAAGATTTCTATCCAACGGATGGTGCTTCTTATACGTATACTGGTTCCGATTGTCTAGATTTATTTAAAGACCCAAGCGAGAACTATACTTTGCTTTATGATTATATTCCAAAAAAACAACTCGTTCATGTCTATCCAGATGATTCTTATTCTTTGTATCAGCAAGGAGGAAATGTTGATGTTTCGAGTCATGTCCACTTTCTAGTGACACCGGTTGAGTTAGTCAACTTATCCAACCAGTATAATGAACTTGTCCTTGCACAATATAATTCCTTACGTGACGATGAGGTGAATCAGCAATTAACCATCCCCAAAAGAATCGCTCTTTACTGTTATGATGAGGTAACGGATATGGATATTTTATCTGCTAAAAATTTAGGGATTGGGATTGTGGTTGTGAAGACTAAAAATTATCGTCAGAAAGGAAAAACGACATATCCTATCTATCAAAAATTACAAAAACTAGATCAAGCAAAGTATCACGCGTATGATGCGTATTATCAAAACCAATGTTACATCCAAGAGGTAGGAGATCAAGGAACTCATTTACAAATCTAGAAACGAAAAAATTCGTTTCTTTTTTCATATACTGAACTGGTGATACTATGTTTGTCAAAAAAATGAATACTCGTATGCGGATAGTTCTAGTAGGAATTCTCATTTTGTTTATCGTCATTATTGGAAAAGTGTTTTATATTCAAGTTATCAGTTATCAAAAATTAAATCAGCATGCTACTAGTTTATGGAGCCGGAATTTACCGTTAGAAGCGAATCGTGGAATTATTTATGATCGAAATGGTGTTGTACTAGCAGGAAATATTACGACGACATCATTAGTACTCATTCCTAGTCAAATTGAGAATAAGGAAGCAACTGCTAAGTCGTTAGCGAATATTTTACAAACCGATTATGAAAATATGTTAGATCATGTCTCTAAGAAAACATCGATAGAACGAGTCCACCCTGAGGGAAGAAGACTATCAAATGAGATAGCAGATCAAATATCCTCTTTAAAATTACCGGGTGTCTATCTTGTTAAAGAGTCTAAGAGAAACTATCCTTATGATACGTATTTATCTCATACGTTAGGATTTGTTGGAATTGATAATCAAGGTCTTAGTGGGCTAGAGTTAATGTATGATAAATACTTAACAGGAAGTTATGGCGCTATTAAATATTTTAGTGATGCAAAAGGAAACAAACTAGAATTTAGTCAGATTTATGAAAAGCCACAAGATGGAATGAATATGACTCTAACGATTGATTTTGAACTTCAAGAGGCAGTAGAAAGAGAATTAGATAATGTGATGTCTATGTATCAAGCGGATCAGGCTTTTGCAATAGCGATGGATCCTAATAGTGGCGCTATTTTAGCGATATCCTCTCGACCTAATTTTTCACCTTCCCATTATCAGGATTATACGGAGGAAGAAATTAATCGAAATCTACCTATTTGGATGACGTATGAACCTGGCTCTACGTTTAAAAACGTAGATACCATATAGTGACTAATGATTATAGTAAGATCATGTTATTACTTTTAAATCTTTAGTAGAAAAGAAAATGTTGATGACTGTTTTGCCGAAGATTATCCAAGTCCAGAAATATATTTTAGTACGTTTAGAGACACTTATTTTATATTCAGTAGTAGTATCATCGACTTATCATATTCTCATTGTTTAGAACATACGATTAAGTGACGTTGAAGGGAAGAACGGATGAATAAAATGAAAATAAATATGATAACAGAATTACAACTACAAATTATCATTAACCATAACTTATATAAAAGAAATATTATTGATGAGAATACATTTACAAAAGCAAATGAAAAATTGCTTAAAATGATAAAGACATTACAAGCAACATAAATAAAACAATAGTCTAGCAAAGGTGATGGATATTATGAACTATTATGATGTTGTAAGCGCAATCAGTCGTGGTGAAAAAATATATAATCTTCCACTACGTGTTACTTATTATTGTCGTGTATCAACAGATAGTGATGTTCAACTGAATTCATTAGATAATCAATTGGATTATTATGATAACTATATCAAAAGTAAAAAAGCATGGACTTTTGTTGATGGCTATGTTGAGGAAGGGGTTACTGGCACAAGAGCAGATAAACGTCCATCCTTTATGAGAATGATTCGAGATGCTAACTTAAGGAAGTTTGACTTGATTATTACAAAAGATGTATCAAGATTTGCCCGTGATTTAGAAGATAGTATTCACTACATTAGAAAATTAAAAGAATGTGATGTTGGTATATTCTTTGAAAATCAATCTCTTAATACTTTTGACCCAAACTCTGAATTAACACTGAATATATTGTTTAACATTGCCCAAGAAGAATCTAAAAAGATTTCAGCAAGCGTTAAGTTTGGATATCGTAAAGCAATCAGTCAAGGTCATGTGCTTGGTTCATCCAATATAACTGGCTATAAAAAAGACAATTGTAAACTAGTTATTGTCGAAGAAGAAGCAGAAATGATAAGAAAGTTATTTGAGTTATATGCTACTGGTGAATATGGTTTTTATAAGTTGGCTAAAAAATTATCTGATGAGGGATATCTTAATAAAAATGGAAGATTCTATGATAAAGATTCCCTTAAACGAATGATACAAAACCCAAAGTATAAAGGATTTTATCGAGCAAGAACATATGAGATATTAGATTATAGGACAAAGAAAAGAAAGAAAAATGAAAAAGATGAGCAAGTAATCTATAAGTGTGAAGATAATAGTGTCCCAGCTATCGTATCAGAAGAATTATGGGATAAGGCAAATGAGATTTTAGATGCTAGAACACAAGGTTATCAAAACAATCATTATTGGTCTGGTGGTGTTAAGTATCCTTTTTCATCGAAGATATATTGCGGTGAGCATAATATAAATTTTCAAAGGTCACATGGTAGTAGGAGAAAAAATAGACCAACTTGGAGTTGTGGTCTTTATTTACATTATAGACTTGATGCTTGTTCTTCTCCTATTATTGCTGAGGCTGATTTATACAACCTATTTAAGCAGATAATGAGGAGTATTATGCCAAAGAAAAACAGAATGATAGATAATATGCTTAAGTTATACGAAAGTATAGACAATACTAATCAATATGACTCTTTACTGAAAGATATTGATGAACAGTTAAAACTAGTGGAAAGCAAAAAGACGATGGCTTTAGATTTGGTATTTACAGGTGAGTTAAGAAAAGAAAAATTGAAGTTTCAATTTGAAGAATTTGAAAAAGACATTAAGAATTTAACTAAAAAGCGTGAAAGAATATTAGAACAAATGGATATATTCAGTCAAAGTAAAAACAATATTGAAAAGATAACGAATTCTATTCAAGAGGAAATAGATGGTGGTTCATTAGAAGATTTTATAAGAAAGTTTGTTGATGAGATTATTGTATACAAAATAGATGATGATAGATATCATATCAAATTAGATATATACCTTAACTTGTTCGGCAATGAATTACCTAAAATGAAAGGCGCTAGACATGTAGATGGTAGAGTAGATAATGATGTTCTTTTTTTATTAAATCAAGAGTGTGTTAGTATAGAATCTTTAAGAGAAGATAGAAAACTAAATAAGTTTACTTACAATGTTTATGTTGAATCATTGTAATTTGACTTATTTTTTTTCCTACTTTATGGTAAAATAAGTATGTACTTGAAACTTGAAATGTTGAATGGAGATGATTATGTGGATTTTAATAAGTTAAAATTAGAACTAATCGAACAAAGAAAATCAAAGTTCAAAGG
>CANRDB010000012.1 GCA_947629315.1 uncultured Bacilli bacterium | reverse complement strand
AAATTGCTTGGAAGATATTATATATGATTTTAAAATTAACTGCACAACTTTTGTGCACTTTCAAAAATAATCTACAAATTAAAAATTTTAGTATGGAAATTAGATAAAATGTAGAAAAAAGTCCCTTTTTTTGATATAATCTAATATCATATATTAAAGAAAAAAAAGAAAAAATCGTTTGAGGGAGAAATTGGTATGAGAAGTAATTTTTATAAGTATTTAGTTATTTTGTTTTTAATGGTATTTTTATTACCCATGACTGTTTTTGCACAAGAAAAGTTAGAATTAAAAGTAGATAAAACAGACTTAGAAATTGGTGATGAAATTACAGTAAGTGCAATTGTGAAAAGTGATTTGGATACTTACGCATTAATCGCAACACTTAAATATGATCAAAATGTTTTTGAAAAACTAGATGACAGTAATTTTTCGATTAGTGATACAGAAATTATTACATATAACCAAAATAATAATAAATTTGGAATAATAAATAAAACAGGAAGAATATCTGATAGAGAAGGTACACTTTTTACTGTAAAATTAAAAGTTAAAGATGATGCAGGCACTGGTGATACTGATATTTCCTTAACTAATATTTCTTATTCAAATAGTAACAATGAAAAAGAAGAATTATCATCAGTTACTACAAAAGTTTCTGTAAAAGGTAGTGATAAAGTAGTAGAAAAAGAAAACGATAGTGAAATAAATGAAAATAATGAAGAACCTATTAAAACTTTTACAAACACACCTTTTATTATTATTTTAATAGTTTTACTTCTAGCCGTTATCTCTTATATAATATACAAATATAAAAAAGAAAAAGAATGGTCTATTTTGTCTATCTTGTTAGGCATAGTTTTACTTGTTTTAATAATCATATTATTTAGTATGGGCTTAGGTAAAAAAGATGTTAATAACGATGGCAAAGTGGATTATGACGATGCTAAAGAGATTATCGAATATTTAATTAATATTGATGGTAGAAAAGAAGAAAATAAAGATAAGCCAAAAGAAGACTACGATACTAATAATGACGGAAAAGTAGATATTAATGACGTTTCTCATGTAGTACAAGAAACAAATAAAAATAGCAGTGCTAAATTAGAACATATAAATTCAGAAATTCAATATGTAACAAAAGGTGAAGATATAATTCTTGCCTTCAAGGCTGAAATCACTCCAAAAGGTACATATATTAAAAAAGTTAAAATTGGAGATAAATATTATGAAGTTACCAAAGATGGTGACACATACTATGTTAATATTGGATCAGCAGAAAAAGCTGGATTATATAATTATGAAATTACAAAAGTAATTTTAAGTAATAAAAAAGAAATAAAAGCTAATTTAAAGTTTGATGTAGAAGTATTAAAATCTAAACCAACTATTGAAAATTTATACATAGCAAATAATTCAAAACTACATTTTACTTTAATAGATAAAGATAAAACAATTATTAGTGGAAAAATAATTATTAAAGATGAATCTGGTAAAGAAATAAAAACAATAGATATGTCTTCAGGCAAAACTGAAATGGAATATGAATTAGGTGAACTAGAAAAAAATAAAAAATATACAGTATCTATTGAAGTTACATATGATTTAGACGAAGATAGAGATAACAATAAGAATGAAACAACAGAAGTTATTACAACTCACAATTTTCAAATAGAACAAGAAGAAACTGAATATGCTTTTAATATAAGTGATTTTAAATTAGTAAAAATAGAAAATGGTAAAGTCACATTAGAGTTTACAAGTAATACTGATAAAAACCATAAGATTGATAAAGCCGAAGTTTATTTAAATGGAGTAAGACATGAATATCAAGTTACTGAAACTGGAAACAAACACACTATAGAAATTCCAACAACTGATACAAATGGAAGAACAGAAATAAATATAAAAGGTGTAATTTTAAACAATTTAGGTGGATATAATAGTGACACAAATAAAGATCAATTTGAATCACTAGAAAAAATAATTGTATTTAAAGACAAACCTACTGCAAAAATTGGAAAAGTTGATGTAATTGATGATAAAACTAATGAACTAGCAACTACGATCAATGTAAATAATATTAACATTACAGATTCTGATAAAACAATTACTAATAAATATGCTGTGTTAAAACTAGATAATAAAGAGGTAAAAAGAATACCATTAACAACTGATAATATAACATTTGGTCATGATTTAGATGAAATATTAAGAGCTGGATCATACACAATTGATATTGTTGCAACATACGATTTAGTAGATGGAAATGGTACGACAGAAAAAACACTAAAAACTGATATTGTTACAATAAAAGCTAAAGCTAAAATAACCAAGACATCTATGCCTGAAACTTTTGTAGAAAAGGGTTCAGATGTTGCTTTAGAATATACAGTTAAATCAAATACAGGGGTAAATGTAAGTGAATTTACAATTAATAATAGTCAATATACCGTAGCTAATTTAGAAAATGATGTTTACAAAGCTACTTATAAGGCACAAGATTCTGATGGATTTGAAACAATAAGTTTAACTAATATTAAATTTGAAAACAATATGGCAGTTACTTTATCAAAAGCAAATGAAAAGGAAATAGATGTATTAAAAGCTAAACCACAAATAGAAAATGTAACTATAACAAATGAGGATACTAAAGCTATTATCCAATTTAATGTAACTGATGAAGATAATGCTTTAAATGATAGTTACATGAAAATAACTGATACTGCAACAAATCAAGAAAAACATAAAGCAAAAATAAATAAAGGTCTTAATAAATTTGAAGTAGAATTAGAAACAGAAACTTTATATGAGCTTACTATCGAGAATAATGCTACTTTAAGCCATAACAAAGATGGTGAAAAGCGTACATATAATGCAATTTATCGACATAGTGATAGCATTCAAATTTTTGATGAAAAACATTTAGATTTCAGTATTAAAAACCTTAGCGTTCCATATAGAGTTTCTAACGATGCAAAAAATGTAACTGTTACTTTTGAAAATGAATTATTAACAACTGAAACGGTATCTAGTATAAAAATAGATGGCGTAAATCATAATGTTACAAGAGCAGATGATGGAACTTATAGTACAGTATTAAATGTAGGAAATAAAGGATTAAATACTTTACATGTTGATTCAGTAAAACTAGGTAATAAAGATTATGATGTAGATAGAGTTCTTCCTTATGTCCGTGAAAATGTTGCACCAGAGGCTAACAATGTAAAAATTACTGAGGATTCATCTACTGGTGATGCAAAAGTAACCTATAAACTTACCGATAAAGACACTACAATTAGGAGCTTAAAAGCAAATTTAAGGAATAGTTCAGGAGTAATTGTAGAAACAAAAAATTTAAATAAAACAGATGCAGAAGAATTTACAATGCCTCTTACAAAATCTTATATTTATTCAATTGAATTAGTTGCGACTTATGATATTGGTGATAATAAAACATTTGTAGAAAAATCATTATTTAGAGAAGAACAAAATGGGGATCCATTTGTAATTGTTGCAGAAAAATCAATTAATAAAGAACTAGTAAATAAAGGCGAAGATGTTACAATAAGATATAAACTTAAAACAAATATTGATAAAGATGTAAACAAATTATTTATAGGTGATATTAGCTATCCTGTTAAAAAAGCATTAAATGGTAAAGAGGTAATAGAGGATACTTATGATGTAACTGTCCCAGCTCCAAAAGCAAGTGGAATATTTGAACAAGAAATAACAACTGCTATAATTGGTAATAAGCCTTACGCTGTTACATCAGATGATGATCCAATTGCTATAAATGTAGCTAAAGATATACCTACTGTAACCCAGTTCACAATAGATCCAAAAGATAAAAAAATATCATTTAAATTAAATGATAAAGATGACGCATTAAATGGTGGATTCGCTAAATTAATAATCATAGATAATGATACTAACACACAAATTGAAAGAACTTTAAAAAATGATGTTAATGAGTTTACTTTTAGTGATTTAAGTCTATCAATAGGAAAAAAATATACAGCTAAAGTCGAGGCAACTTATAATGTAAATCCAACTGAAGAAACAAGTAGAGTATTCAAATTGATGAGCATATATAACATTGATGACGAATATACATCAAAGGAAATATTTGATAGAGATATAGAAGTTCCAGAAGAAATGGAATATACTTTTGAATTTGAAAGCGAAATATCATGGTTTGGTGGTTCAATAGAACCATATATACCTGGACCTAATTTAGTGTTTAAAGTTACAACAAATGTTGAAAGTTCTGTTTCTAAAGTTGTTATAGATGGCGAAGAATTTTATGTTAATAGTACTGGAAAAGAAGATGAATATGAATTAGATCATTATATTCCAGTTAATTTCAGAGAAAGTACTGCTCATTATGAAAAAGTTATTTTTGAAAATGGTTTATCATTTGATATAGATATAGATGATGAAAATAGCATTATTTCTCAATTTGTAACGCTACCAGCTGCTAAATTAGAAATTGTTGATTTCCAAGAAGATTTTGAAAATAATACAGTAACATTTTATTTTAATATAAATGATCCAGATAATGTTGTAGCTTCTGATTTAACATTGTATTTAAAAAATTCAAAGGGTGAATACATTGACGAAGGACAAAAAGTACCAAATCAAAAAAGTGGTTCTGTTAAATTTAATGTCAAAGGTAAAGAATCTTCAGAATATAGGATAGGCGGAACAGCAACTCAATATCAAGCTACAGGTGCACCATTTGACAATGTATATTTAGTTGAGCAAGTTGAAAGAAAGCCTATAGATATCGTAGTTCATTCGAGTAAGACAACAATAATTCAAAATAGTGATATTGGTGAAATAAAAATCGATTCAGATACTATAAACACTAAGTATCCTGAACAAGGAACAACCATTCCAATTACTTATACTATTAGTAGTACAAAAGTTACTCCAAACTTAGATAAGCTCAATAATGAAGAATTAGAAAAAGCTACACTAATAAAATCATTAATAATAAATGGTACAGATTACCCTGTAGATACTGTTTCAAGTACAAAAGGTGAGTACAAAGTTTACTATCCAGTGCCAAATACTCCTGGAGTTCATGAAATCAATCTTACAGGTATTGTATTTAAAGTTGGTGTAGAGGAAGAAATATTAGAGATAAAAAGAACTGACCAAATTGATGTTTTAAAGAAAGTCCCAACTATTGAAAACTTTAAAACAACAAATAATGCCGAGGATGGAACGATAACCTTTGACTTCGACTTTATAGATACCAATGATGTTTTAAAAAACACAAAAGCAAAAGCTATTGTTGAAAATGTAACACAAGATGTTAAAGTTGGAGAACACAACACACTTACATTTAAAGCTACAAAAAATAAAATATTATCATTTGAAATTAAAGCAAGCTATGATTTGGATAGTAATACTTTAGAACAAGATAAAAATAGTTATACAAATCAAGCTATAGTTAAAAAACAATTTGTTTTAACTGATGATTATAATGCTGATGTAATTAATATAAAAGTAGCTAATAGTAAAGGAGAGGAAACACTATATTTTGAAAAAAATGAAAAAATAAAATTATCATTTAACTTTACCTCAAAACACAAAGATTTATATCCAGAAAAAGTTGAAATAAATGAAAAAGAGTATAAACTTAGTAAAGATATTAATGATGAAACCAGATTTATAACTACAATAGATGGATATAAAGACGAAGGTAAAAAGTATGTAAAAATAGATTCAGTAACCTTAAATAGCGGAAATAAAGTAATGCTAGAAAATAAAGAAACTCCAATAGAAGTATTAAAAGATGCTCCTAAATTAGATGACTTTTCATACTATTTAGATGATAATGTTATTACCTTAGATTTTGAAATTGAAGATGAAGATCATTCAATTATAAACAATAAAATTTATATATCAGCTGAAGATGAATTCGGAAGATCTATACAACTAAGCACTGATACATTAAAACTTGGAGATAATACAGTTACATTTACTAAAAATGACAGTTCAAAATATATGATAAAAATTTCAGCAGACTATAGTAGAGATAATGAAGGAAAAACTGAACATTTATATTATCATGAAAAAGGTGAAATAGCTAATAAAGTTGTTACAGTTACAGAATCTAATCATATTGAACTTAAAGATATAACAAATATTAAAATATACAAGTTTAATGATATTGGTGAGGTAGCTGAACATAATACATTAACCGGTGCAGAACTTAGTAAGTTTGTTAGTAAAAATTATTTGGTTAAAATATCAATGAAAGATTTACCAGAAGTTTATGTAGAGATTAAAAAAGTTAAAAAAACAGAAGATGGATATGAATTAGAATTAGATTACAAAGATGCTAAGGTCTATGTTAATAAAGTATTAACATCATTAACTCTAAAACTTACAGAATCAAATGGTAACTACACTTATAGTGGTAACCTTAACACAAGTTCTGAATCTAAAGCGGATAGTAATTATTTACCAGATGAGGAATTAGCACAAACAATAAATGGCTATGAATCATCAAAAAAATTAATCTATCAAAATATGTATAAATTAATGCCATTTGCTGATATTAAAGAAATTATTAAAAATGGTAACAAAGTTTCTGATTCAGATTTAACTAAAAAAGCAATAAAATATGTTTTGGCTTATAATAAAGAAGGAAAACTTGTTAATTACTTAACAACTAGAAATTATGATTGTCTTTCAAGAATAAGAGTAGTATTTGTTGATAATACAGGTAAAGATTATAAACTAAATTTTGATAGTTATTATGGTAATATTGCATCATACATAATCAAAGATTTAAGAATTCCTTACAACTACAATAAATACGTTGTAAAAGCAGATAACGATGCAGTAAAACAACTTACTCAAAAGGTCACTGATATAGATTATTCAAGAGAATTAGATCCATTATCTAACTACATAAATGATAGTAGATTATATAAAGAACATTATGAAGAGGTTATCGACAAAGAATTAGATGATATTATTACAAGTATTCTAGTAAGAGATAATTACATACCAACATTTGAAAACGATTTATTAAAATCTATAATAAGAGATAAATATCAGAGAAGCTATTTGAAACAATTATTATACAGTTATAATTATTTGGATTATTGGTATGATATTAATATGAATGGTGCTAACATTTCAGATACACTTGCATTCCATGGCAAAGAAATGTTTGGCGATAATGATATATTAGAGGATATTTATGAAGTTGTAATTAATAATAAAACTTCTGCTACAACTAATACCATAGGTTTCTATGATTCAGCGTTAAAGAAGTTTGCTCCAGTTGGAGATGGAAAAGGAAATATAGTAGACTTTATGGAATTTTACATAAAAGCCTTAACTAATTATGAAGATGGCAATTCATGGTTTAAAGATAATTGGCATGGCGGACTTTATAGAGAAGTTAATGTCAAAGAAGAAGTAAAAGAAGAAGACTGTAAAGACATGGAATATACTTATTGGTGGCATTTTAAATCATATGGTAACGTACAGACATATTTCTTATCTTTATTTAATGTACCAGATGGTGGTATGTATATAGTAAGTATGCCAACACAAGTACTATTCGGCTCTCTAAGAACCTATGTAAATAGTCCTGAAAATAAGGCTCAAATGGAAAATTTCAATAATACACTAGATATATTCTGTTTAAAAATGGCAAGATTTTACTATATGGCAGCAAAATATAGTGATGTAAAATATATTAATAATAATCATCAAATTGTCTTTGATCAAAGATACACTTACCCAGACGGAGGTAAAAGTAGAATTTTCAATTCACCTGGAACGACAAATGATCCTTATCAAAAATATTTTGCCGAATCAAATAATAAGTGGGCTGGTGGATCAGCAGGAGCGTATGCTACAGGTCGAGAAGTATTCTTTGTCGTTTATGCAACAATTAGTACTAATCTTCAAGCAATAACTCACGAAAGCGCTCATAATCAAGATGATTCAATATTCTTGAATGGATATAAAAAAAGAGCTCATGGTGCTGCAGAGGACTATGCAGAACACGCTTTAGCACAATCGTGGGGAGATGGTACATTTAATCCAAACTTTATAGAAGACACACAATATACTGATGTAAATTCTGCAAGTAAAGGTCTAACTACTCACAACTGGAGTTATAAGCGTATCGATACCGATGAGGAACTTAAAGATTATTATAATAAACTCTTTATGGTAAATGATTATTTAGATTATCTTGAAGCCGAAGCATTCTTAGAATTAACTGCGGAACAAAAAGCAAAAATAGCAAGACAATTATGGTATCCAACGATAATAAGGGAAGAAGATTATAAAAATGATATTGGTGCTGCTTCAATCAAATTTGAAAATGTAACACCAGAATTAATGGAAAAAATTAAAACACGAGAAGACTTATGGGATAATCGAATAGTTTTAAGACAAAACGGTAACCAGATTGGTCCAAATAACTATGACACTGATAATTTATATGGAACACACTGGTATCAAGCTCATAATAATAATGGTAGACCTGATACAGCAAGTATGAAATATCTATTCTGGGAAATGGCAGGAATTGGCGGTTATTATGAAGGATTTAATGCTTATGCAAGTAGTGGCTATATTAAAGCAAAGATAGGATATGAAGGCGAAGTAACTGATTTAATTGCTCTAAAATATATAACAAAAGATGAAACTATGACTTTCAGAAAATATAAACTAGACAAATATGATATGCTAGAAAAAAAATACGGAATAGATTTTGTTGGACAATATATCAATGGAAAAGAATTGAAAGAACAATTTAAACAAGCAATGATAAAAGATGCAGAAAACAATGATAGATCAATAAAAGTTACATCTAACCTTAAGAAAACAGTTTTATTGGATATAAAGCTTAAAACTAATGATTTAGTAGAAAATCCTTTTGCTGAAAAATAAGAATAGATACAAATACAATATAATAATGAATTCAATCATTATTTAAAGGAAGTTAATCTTATGATGAGATTAACTTCTTTTTTTGCATTATTTTGTTTGTAGAGAATAATTATACATCGTGTTATTAGGATTATGCTTTTGATATGTAAAACAAGAGATATTGATAATTCCCTTAAAAAGGAATTGTCGAAAAATATATAATTAATATATAACCTGTTTGGTTATATTATAGAACCTAAATATTGCAAGAATAAAATATTGGATAATGAATGTAACATTTATAGAGATGGTAAAAAATTTTATTGTGAAGGAGAAAATTTGAAAATTGTTATTAATGCAATTAATTATGAGATTTTATCCATAAAAGTTAATAAGTGAAATGTTAAATTATATTAGTTAACCGAACGGAAACAATGTTTCCATTTTGTTTCCAAAATACTAAATATCCATAGTAATAATAGTAACATAAATACTATATATACTAAATGGTTCTTGTCCAATGTTTTTCACGAATAACAATAGTTACGCATAATAATATAAATACTATAAATATCAAAAGTGCAAGAACTTGTGGAAGTGGTAAGAAATACAAGAACTGTTGTGGTAAATAGCCAATAAAATAAGGGTAAAACGAAATTTTTCTTGTTCCGATTTTTAGATGTTTTTTAATAGAAAATAGCGATTAGATAAGTTTTAGATAAGTTTTTTTGATTGTTTCAAAGTGTATTACTCATTAAAATCTTTGTTCAGATTAATCTAATATATAGTAAGAACGGTAAACGAATGTTGTCGATTTTTTTGTGTGACATCTTATAGAATAAATAATTTGAAAAAATTTGATAAATGTGTTATATTTATTAGCGAGTTGAGAAATCAACTCTGTGATTTAAATATTTTATATGAAAAAATCCTATATGAATGATTGTAAGGTATAAAATCTTATGATTGGGAACGCACTACAATGATTGGTGTGAAAATGGTATTAAAAAAATTTTTATTTAATAGGAGGTTCATATGAAAGAAAGTTGTAAAGACTATTTAAGTCACAGTGAATCAAAGACTTTTAATGAAATTCTTTTCTCTTTCATAGATGAAAAGTGTGTTAAAGATTCTGAGATTTACAAAAAGGTAGATATAGATAGAAAGTTATTTTCTAAAATCAGATGTAATAGTAATTATATTCCTAGAAGGAATGTAATTATCAAATTATGCTTTGCTTTAGGTTTAAGTAAGGACAATTTCAACAAATTGTTGAATAGTGCTGGTTATTCCTTAAGTAACAGCAAATTTGATTTAGTTATTACATACTGCTTGGATAATGGTATTTATGATATTAATATCGTAAATGATTATCTCTATACTTACGCGAATGCTGTTTTATAACAGTATTTTTTTTGTCGCTTTTTTAGCGACCTTTTGATTTTCCCTTTGATATATAATGAGTACACAAAAGGAAAAAGACTCGTACAGCAAAAGTAATAATGAATGAATAAATTGGATACACTTGATCACGGTGTAAGGGAGTCTTGTTAAGAAAGCCACTAACAGCAAACAAAAAAATATAAAAATTGGGTTTTATGATAAGTGATCATTTGTGGCTTGTTCCTTTTGTAATCATTAAAATGGAGGTGTTCTTATGAATTTATTAGATGGAATGAAAAAGAACAATACTAAAGTAAATATGAAAGGTTCTGAGTATTATGCTACAACATATGACAGCAATTTAGATGTTTTCACTATGCTTACAAGATTTAATAATAAAGAAGATGTTATTAAATTATTTAATAATGCATTGAATGAAGACTCTAATTTAGCGCTAGCAAATTTGTTGTACCTTCTTGATATCAGAAATGGTAAAGGCGAAAGAAGATTATTTAAAATAATCTATGGTTCATTATGTCAAAATTATCCTGAATATGCCTTAAAGATATTACCATTCATTAGTGAATTAGGCAGGTATGATTATGTGTTAGTGGGATTAAACACACCTATTGAAAAAGAAACAATAAATTTAATAAAACAACAACTTGAATTAGATATGAAATCTGATACACCATCTTTATTAGCTAAATGGTTACCATCTCATAGAACACATGGAATAAATAGTTTATTAGCTAAAAAGTTAATGAATGTTTTAAATATGTCTGAAAAAGAGTATAGAACAACATTATCAAATCTTAGAAATAAACTTAATTTAGTAGAAAAAAATCTTACTAATAGAGAATATGACAACATAGATTTTTCAAAAGTACCTTCTAAGGCAATGATTAAATATAATGAGTCATATACTAAAAATATGCCTGAGAAATTTAAACAATACAAAGATTCAGTTACAAAAGGAGAAAAGAAAATTAATACAACTGGTTTATTTTCATATGAAATAATTAAAAAAATCATATTTGGAAAAGATTGTGATACACAATTATATGATTTAATGTGGAAAAATCAAAAAGAAATCATAGATTCAAAAGTAAAAAATCTTCTTGTTGTTGCTGATACATCGGGCTCAATGATGTCATATGGTGCAATACCATATTGCACGTCAGTTGGACTTGCACTATATATTGCAGAAAGAAATGACGGGTTTTTTAGGAATCATTTTATAACTTTCTCAGAAAAACCAACATTACAAGAAGTAATGGGTAATTCACTATTAGAAAAAGTTCAAAATATGCAACAAATAAATGCTTGGAATACAGATGTGGATAAAGTTTTTGAACTTATTTTGAAAACAGCACAAGAAAACAACCTGAAACAAAAAGAATTGCCAGAGCAAATTTTAATTATTTCTGATATGGAATTTGATAGAGGAGTTCAATCAGCAACTGGAACCAATTTTAATGGTTGGAAAAAAGCATTTACTGAAGCAGGGTATACGCTTCCAACCATAATTTTTTGGAATGTTGCAGGTTCTACGAATGGAGTGCCAACAACTAAGTTTGAAAATGATGTAGCAATGGTTAGTGGATTTTCAACAAATATCTTAAGTAATCTTTTAACACTTGATAAATATTCGCCAAGAGATGTAATGTTGGAGAAACTATCTATCTATCTTGAAATGCTACATATTAATGATTAGCATGATTAATATTTTGAAATTCTAAATAAAGCAGGTACCAAATGCCTGCTTTTTATGTGAGAATTACAATTTATTAATTTGATCAATTTTGAAACCAAATTAAGATTGGTTTCTAAAAAATTCAATAGTACTGTCATATAAAAAGGTGTTTAGTTAAGCGAATGAAAACACAAAAACAGCTAGAAATACTTATAAATAATAAAAGACTGTTTTCAAAATTTCTTTTGTCAACAGTCTGGAATCAGCACGAATGCTGATTTTTCCTGAGTTTTCTTTCACTTAAGGGGTAATATATCCGTGTTTCAATCCCCATAACAGTAGTTTTCTGTATTTATAATTATGTAAATTCCATTTGATTTTTTGTAAGTTTTTTTCATGCAAAACACCCCTTTTGAATTGATGTTATCATACTACAAAACTAAAAAAAGCAAATTTATCGACTTTTTGCATCCTACATATACTGATATTAGATAAAAGTAGGATAGAGAATTGGAAAACAAAAGAAAATACGATATAATGTATGTGTTGACTAATCGTTTTTTATCACGTGTTATGGAATTGTAGAATGAATAAGTAGTGGTATATGAATTTTTAAGAAAGTAGGATGAAGAAAACATGATGGATAAACCAGAAAAATTGTCAGAACAATATGGTGATTTTAATCATTTTCACTCTACTGATTATGACCATTTCTTTGATAAAAGAATAAGAAATAGAGGTTTATCTTATTATACTAATAGCAAGGTAGAAAATTTGATATGTAACAATAATACTTATTCTGCGGATGTGATAGGAACAGAATCCTATCAAGTAAGAATCAAAATAGAAAATAGTGTTTTGACTGAAATCAGTTGTACTTGTCCTTATCACAAGGAAACAAGTAAATATTGTAAACATGTATATGCTCTTTTATTAACAATTCAAATGCAAGCACGACGGGTGGATATGATTGAATGTATCCATCAATATACTAGAAATATTTTAGATTTGGTAAAGGAAATGGATACTACTGTTAAGAATAATGGTAAAACTTTATATCCCTATGAAATAGAATGGTTTCACAAAAGACAAATAAGTTATCAAGAAACTATAAAATCATCGCCAAAAGAATATGAACAATTAAAAGATTTTGAATTGTTTAAAGTATTCAAAGAATTAAATTTCTCTTTCCATATGTTGTATGATGATTTCACTGAGTTAAACGAAAGAATCAAAAATAATCAACAAGAAATAGAAATGAGAAGACAAGAACAACAAAATCCAAAGATTGATACATTTACCTATACAGTTGATGATAGTCGAATTTTTGATAATGTTGATAATCAATTATCTAATATGGATTTAAAGACCTTGTATCAAGTAAAAGATAAGTTAAAAAATTCAAAGGAAGATACCAAATTAATTGACCGGGCAATCAAGAATAGAAAGAAAAAAGATTTCTTAGAACAAGAACGACTCCAAAAACTAAGGAAACAGGAAAGAATAGAGAATCGTTTAACATTTGGAGAAAAATTATTAGGTGTATTTCTTGGTTCAACTAGTAATAAACCAAAGAAAAAAGAGAAGAACATCGATTATTTAATGCCATGGGAACAGGAAGAGGTTCGTAAAGGAAATTATGATCCTTGGAATTTTGAGGAAGAAGATTTAGAAGAGGATGATTATTATTCAGAAGATGATTTTGATTCATAAATGGACTAGAAACAGGAAAGATACATTTTGAAAAATAAAAATTTTTTCTTACGAAAAAAAGAATTTTGTGTTATAATGAATCATGTTGAGGAAAAGAACCTAAGTCAATCAATCACAATGAGTAGCGATAATGCGTAAGTCCAATTGTATAAGGACTTGCGTATTTTTTTGCTCAAAAGAAGGATGGAGGTATCTTTATGAAAAAATTAGATTTAGAACATGATCAAATTTCAGTACTAATTAAAAAATTCGCTATTCCATGTGTCATTAGTATGATTGTAGCAGCACTATACAATATTGTAGATCAAATATTTATAGGATGGAGTGATGCTGGTGCTTTTGGAAATGCTGCTACCAATATTGTATATCCATTTACCGTAATATCTCTTGCTTTTGCCTTATTGATTGGTGATGGAGCAGCTGCTTTCTTTAATTTATCATTAGGTGCAAAGAATCAAGAGCAGGCTAATAAATCCATAGGAAATGGTATTATCCTTTTACTGTTTTTCTCTTTAATACTAACTGTTATTGGTTTTGTTTTTCATTCATTTATATTAAATATTTTTGGGGGTAATCCTAATGAAATAGAATGTTATCAGTTTGCCAAAGATTACTTACGCATAATATGTTATGGATTACCGTTTTATATGATTGGTCAAGGTTTAAATGCATCTATTAGGAGTGATGGCAGTCCTAAGTACGCTATGTTTGCTACCCTTGTTGGAGCTATTTCTAATATTATTTTAGATCCCATATTTATATTTGGCCTTGATATGAGTGTTCAAGGAGCGGCTATTGCTACCATTATTGGTCAAATCTTAACATTTATCATTAGTATTTTATATTTTCGAAAATCTAAATCTTTTAGGGTGAATCAGGAATCTATGAAGTTGGATAAGGAAGTATGCAAAAAAGTGATTTCTTTAGGACTTGCTTCGTTCATAACACAACTTGCTATTGTCATTATTATAGCGGTAGCTAATAATTTAGTAGGAAAGTATGGATATGTTACGATGGCTAGTTCAGGAGTCGCTTATGGAGTTGTCATACCTCTTGCGGTTATTGGAATATGTATGAAAGTTTTTGGTATTGTAGTATCGATTGTGATTGGTGTCTCTCTTGGTGGAATGCCCATTATTGGTTACAATATGGGAGCAGGAAATGTGGAAAGGGTAAAAGAAACTATCCGATATATTTTAATCATAAATTTTATCATAGGACTGGTAGCGTTTATCTTGTTTGAGGGTTTCCCATCCTTTATTATTCATATATTTGGTAGTGGAAATTCTAAAGAATATATGGAATTTGCCAATGCCTGTTTAAGAATATTTTTAGGAGGAATCATCCTTACTTGTTTAATTAAATCGATGTCTATTTTGCTACAATCGATGGGTTCTAGTTTTCAGTCAACCCTTCTTGCTCTTGCGAGAGATGTTTTATTTTTTGTTCCTGCTATCGTCCTAATAGCCACTTTCAGTCATAGTGTGGTAACTATGTTATGGAGTGCGATAATTGCGGATGGGTTAGCGTTCCTTACCGGAATTTTCCTATTAAAAAAAGAATTTAGTAGTATGAAAGATAATGAATAAAACAGGATATCCCTTGCTATTTCTTATTATTTCTTATACAATTGATATAAAGAAGAGTCGAGGAAGGGGGTCTAGTTATGGAAAGACCGATAACTACTTTATTTATGTTAGAATCTTTGGATGGTAAAATTAATAGTGGAAATAGCGATGAATTAGATGCCGATAGAGATTGGTGTAAAATTGATGGTTTAAAAGAAGGATTGCATCAATATTATGAGATTGAAACCACTACGGATTTTTATTCCTTAAATACTGGACGGGTAATGGCCAAGATTGGTGTGAATGAACGAACGGATTTTCATGAAAAAGTAGATGTAAGATTTATCATCATAGACAATAAACCCCATTTGAATGAAAATGGAATTCGTTACTTATGCCATTGGGTAGAAAAATTGATTTTGGTAACTACCAATACAAATCATGTTGCTTTTTCATTACAAGACCAATATGAAAATTTAGATATTCTTTATTATGATCAATTGGATTTACATCAGTTATTATGGGATATTAAAGAAAAGTATCATGCCGAGCGAATAACCATTCAATCTGGTGGAAATTTCAATGGTTTATTTTTAAGAGAAAATTTGATTGACTATGTTCATATAGTGATTGCTCCCGTATTGGTGGGAGGTCGTGATACTCCGACGTTGATTGATGGAGAAACCATCTCTAAAATAGAAGATTTAAACAAATTGAAAGCCTTGGAATTAATGGAGTGCAAAAAATTGGATAATTCCTATGTTGAATTAATTTATAAAGTCATCCAGTAAAAGATAACATGAGCGTGTTATCTTTTAATAGTATAAATTTTATGATATAATGGGAATGTATGATTTAGCATAATGAAAGAATAAGAAAGTTTTTAGTAGGTGGAATATGATTTTAAATGGTAATGATATAAAAAAATTAATGAAAGACCAAAACATAGTAGAAATGGGTCAAGAAGAGCATGTATCTTCTGGTTCTTTAGATGTTAGTATGAGTTCCAAGTTGTTACGCTTTGCAAAAGGAAAACAGGTTGTGGATTTGCGTCAATCAGAGAAGATTGATCAGATGTATGAAGAAGTAACAATTTAGGATACTTATGCATTGAAGCCAAAAGAAGTGGTATTTGTCGTTTTAAATGAGAAAATTCATATGCCTAAAAATTTAGTGGCTCATATTCGACCTAGAACTTCCTTAACCAGGTTAGGGTTAATCATTAGTTTTCAACATATGAATGCCGGATATGAGGGAACGTTAAATATTGCTATTTTTAATGCCTCTCCGAATACCTATTTGTTATATCCTAATCTTAGAATTGGACAGGTTGTCTTTGAAGAATTGACGGATGGGATAACGGAAGATTTAGTATATCGTGGCGTGTATCAAAATGAATTAGGAACTACTGGTTCTAAAATTTATAAAGATTATATAGGAAAAGTCGTTAGACATTTTAAGGGAAATTATTATTATGTGGAGGCCATTGGAACAGATTCTGAGACACAAGAAGATATGATTATCTATCGACCTTTATATGCTAGAACGGATAGTATGTTATGGTGTAGACCAGCAAAGATGTTTTTTGAAGAAATTGATAAAAATAGAAAAGACAATGCTACTCACCAAACTCATCGTTTTGAAGTGGTAGAGAATTTGATGACGGATTATACGCGTCATTCGTAGAAAAGAAAATAGATTTTGCTTATGAAGTATCAATAGAATATTATTGATGCTTTTTTATGAAAAGATGAAAAATGGTTAAAATATAGGAAAAAACTTAAAAAAGAATGTTTTTTTTGATATAATATCTTTAGTAAACGGTTACACATGTTTTTTGTGTCCTTGTTTACGGATAAATTAGAAAATAATCTATGATGGAGAGAAGGAAAAATATGGCAAAAAATACAGAAAATTCTCGGTCAAAAGCAAAGAATAGTAATAGACCGGTGAAAAAGACAACGGAGACGAAAAAGGAAAGCAAGGTTTCTAAAACAAAAAAAGTAGAAGAGCAATCTACTAAAATGGTGGAGCATATAGAAGAGGAACAACACCATACAGGAATGAATGAAACAACGAGAGGAATCATTCTAGGAGTCGTTATTACTTCTTTGATTTTCTCTATTATCATTTTATTGATTTTAGCACGTAGTGGAAACTCTACAAGTACTTCTGGCAAAGTAAAAAGAACTAGTGGAGATTCTGAAATGTTGACATCTTTTTATGATGCCTATGAAAGTGAGGAACCTACTTTGATTGTCTTTGCGCGTTCTACTTGTGGATGGTGTGAATTACAAAAGCCAATTGTAGAAAGAATCAACGAAGACTATCATATCAACTATTTATTTATGGACTATTTGCAATTAAATAGTCAAGAAGAATTGAATACAGTTGGTAATTTACTTGCCCATAGTGCGATGACTACCCCTTATTCTGCTATTGTCAAAAATGGAACAATTCTTAAGACTTTGGATGGATTTGCGGATACGCAAGAATATGTGGATTTCTTAATTTCTGGTGGAGTACTTCCAAGCGGTTCTGTGTATAAGGATGAAACAAGATTAACTTCTATTTCTTATGATAAGTTTAAGGAATTATTAGCAGGAAAAGAAACAGTAGCAATTTTATTTGATGCCTATTCTAACGGTGGAGAGACCGTACTTGATAGAAGAAAAGAAATTAATACTTTAGCTGAACAATATGATGTTGATATTTATCATCTTTCTGCTTTGAATATGAGTCAATCTGTGCTTAATGAATTTATTGAAAAATTAGGCGATTGGGGTTATGACGCTAAAATATATAAAGAAGAACAAAAAGTCGATGTCAGTATTTTGTTTATTGTTAAAAACGGAAAAATAGTATGGTATGGACAAAGTGATACTTCTAAAAGTAATCTAGAAGAGAATTTTAAAAAGTATCTAGCCAAGTAATAAGGAAGTGAGTAGTTATGAGTACAAAAAAAGAAAATAATCCATCTTCAAGAAAACAATCATCCACTAAAAATACAAGTAAGAAAACGAATACTACCAAGACAGTTGCAAACAAAAAGCAAAATCAAAACAACAAAAAAAGTCAAGTAGTTTCTAAATCTAAAAAGAATGTAAAAGAGGAAAAATTACCAGTAGAAACGGTTAGTGAACAGGAAGAAAAACTAGAATCTAGCAAAATCAAAGGAAATTCTACTAAAAGTAATGTATTCCTAATAGGATTGGTCGTTATTTTATCCATTGTTTTAGTAGCACTTTTAGGTTATATTGGTGTTACCAAATACAAAGAATATAAAGGCAGTATCAAATTGATGAAATCTTTCCATGAATATATGGAAAAAGATGATATTTCCATTATTTATTATAATCGTGATGGATGTGAATGGTGTGAATTAGAAACACCAATTCTAGAACAAATTGTAAGTGATTATGATCTAGATTGGCTTTCTATTGATTATTCAAAGTTGACTAAAAAATCACGGAAAGAAGTAGTGAATACTCTCGAGATTGAGGGAAAGACTCCTACGACCGTAGTGGTTCAAAACGGCGAGGTTATTGCTAAGAATGTAGGGTATATAGATGGTTATAAATTGGTGGAATTTTTAATCAAGGCAGGTGCTCTTCCAGAAGATGCTACTTATACTCCAGAAGAGAATTTAACGTTTATTGAATACGACAAATTTGAAGAATTACGCAAAAGTAAAGAGCCGGTTGCAGTTACTATGGGAACTTCTATTTGTAATTTCTGTCGGACAGCAAAACCAATTATGAGTAATATTGCGAAAGCATATGATATTCCACTTTACTATTTAACTCTCACCTATTTAACACAGGATGAGAGAACTGCTGTATATGAAGAACTAGAGGAAATGGGTTATGATCAGGAAGATTTCGTAAAAGAAGAAAAACTTGTTACTCCAACTATTTTCATCCTTCAAAATGGAAAAATCGTTTCTTATTTAGGAGGATTACAGAACGTATCTATTTATGTACAGTATTTTAAAGATCAACATATTATAAAAGAATAAAGAATAAGGGAGTGCTTACGATGAAATGTGATAAGTGTGGACATGATAACAATAAATACAGTGTTATATGTGAGCAATGTGGTGCTCCCTTAGATATTGAAAAAAATCCATTTTTACAAGAAAAGTATCATCATAAAGGAAAACATATCGATATAGAAGAAATTGAAAAAGTAAAGCCAAAGCCAGATTTTAATACGACACGAAAAACGGTTTCTAAAGTATTAGTAATTCTATTTATCGTTCTGTTTGCGGCTTTCTGCTATGTTGTGGGAACGTATTTAATAGACCGTGAATCTGAAGAAATGTGGAAAACTTATCAAAATTATAGAGATAATTCTTCCCTAGCTGTTTTTTACTTTGGGGAAGAGGACGAAATTAATCAATTGTGTGAAGAATATGCAAAAACATATGAATTTGATTATTTGCAAGTACTTCCATCTAAAATTTCTAGGCATCGGAAACAGACAATTAAAGAGGAAATGAATATTTATAATTTAACGACGACGGTTGTGGTTGTCCAGAATCAAGAACCGGTTGGTCTTCTATCCAATGTCACCAAAGAGAATTTAGTACCATTCTTACAAGAAGAAGAGGCTATTCCTTACTATTTTGATAATCCCGAAGAAACGTTAGAAACGTTTCGAGAAGCTTTTGGACAAGAACAACCAACCTTAATTTATTTGCCAACTAGTTATCGAGAGACATTATCTAAAAATAGTGAGACTTTACAGTCGATTGCGGAAGAGTACTCTATTCAATATTATGAAGTATTGGGATATACTTTGAGTAAGAAACAATTACTACATATTATGACACAACTAGGCTATAGCGAAATCCAAGATGATTTGATTATTTATGTTCGTGATGGTCAAATACAACAAGTAATAGTAGATGAAAGAAAGAATGCGAAACTTTATTTTAATCTATTAGAGTCTTCTGAAATCATTGACACTTCTAATACAAAGACATTGATAGAACTTTCTTTATCGGAATGGAAAAAATTAGTGACAGATGAGAAACAAAAATATGTCGTTTTGGTGCGTGGAGATGAGAATGCTGCGCAGTGTGATCGGGCAGAATCTATTTTAGAACAGATTGCGATGCAGAACCAGATTGATATCTATTTACTAGATATTACGGAACATCGCCAGGAAGTATCTGATTATGTAGTAGATTTAGGTGTTGATACGGGGATTACGAATTTACCATTTTTAATGGTTGTAGAAAAAAATCATATATTAGATTATATAGTAGGATTAACGACAAAGGAACTATATGTCGATAAATTATTAGAATTAGGAGTTATTCGATAGGAGGATTAGTATGGGTACAGTGTATCAAAAAATATTAGATTATTCTAAAAAATATCCTGGGACAATTGCATGGAGAAAGAAAGCTCATGCACAAGTCATTGAGAAACATTTAAATCCAGGAGAAGAAGTGTTATATGCTTTTTGTTGCCAGAAAGGGGCTTCATCCTTAGAGATATTTAATACTTATGCTGTGGCGCTAACGAACAAAAGAATTTTGATTGCTCAAAAAAGAGTTTTGTTTGGTTATCTCTTTTTAGCGATTACACCGGATATGTTTAATGATTTGTCTATTCGTACAGGTGTGATTTGGGGAAAAGCATGTCTTGATACGGTGAAAGAAGTAGTTGTGTTATCCAATTTATCGAAAAGTGCTGTTAGTGAAATTGAGACTGCTATTACAGAATATATGATGAGAGAAAAGAAGAAATATGTGAAAATCGAGAAGGAAAGTGCGTAACTTTCTTTTTTTTCAAAAAAATTGTATAATAAAGAAGTAGTGGTGGTACATGAAAAGAAAATATAAGTTAGTAGTCATTGTTGCTTTTTGTGTTCTAATTATAATGTGTTGTATTCGCTTTTTCTCTAAAGGGCATACCATTACTTATAAGGTAGGGAAAGATAAATACGAAGTTCGAGAAGTATATACTAGAAAAGCAAAAAATGAAATTGATAATTATTATTTAGAAATTACGGTCGAAGATATTCCTTATGCCTTTCAGTTTTATCATACTTTTTCTAAGAAAAGAAAAGTAGTAGAAGATATACTGAGTTATCAAGGAGATTATCAGTGTGTGTTACCGATTATTGAGGGAAAAGCGATAACAGATTTGTTGTGTTATCAAGGAAATCGATATTATTTTTACCATGATTTGATTGGGAAAGATAAAGATTTAGATCAGTTTGTGAAAGATATTGATATTCATCTTTATGATAAGGATGATTGGTTAGATCAAAGTACAGAGGCAAAAAGTTCTTACAATATTACGTTATATACTAGAAATGTAGTAGAGAATCATAACGTTATTCTTAGTAATTTAAAAGGAATTTATCAGATTAATGATAAGATTGAGAATATTCCTGTTTTAGAAAAAGATGTCTATCAGAAAAAGTTGAGTACTTTAACTTCTCGTTACTATGTAGTAGCAGACTATAATACTACTCAACAATTCCGTATTTTTTATATTGTAGATGTAGAAACTGGCAAAATATCGGAAGCAAAAGCTCCGGCTTACCTATCTTTTGATTCTTACATTCAAGGAGTTGTAGATGATAAAGTATATATTTATGATAAAGATAACGAAAAACAATATCGTTTAAATCCTAAAAAGAAAAAAATAGAAGAGATTGGAAACGAGAAAAAGAAAATTCAATATTATCAAAATGGTGAGTGGGAAGAAATTTCTACGACCAAGGCGAATTCAGAGTTGTATTTTGATATGACAGTAAATGATATTGATTTTTCACAGTTTGATGAAGTATACCATGTGGGCGGTAAAAACTCTGGATATTACTACTTGCTTCAAAAAAGTAAGTCTGGGTATGAAGTTTATCGCGCACCCTCTCAAAATAAAAAAGTAATTACTTACATCACAACAATCGGCAATAAGGAAGACTTTTTCTTATTGGATGATTACATTTATTGGAAAGATGGGAATCAGATAAAGTATTACCAAGATGAACAAGGTATTTGTACATTACTGGAGTACAATGAATTAGAATTTAATGATTATATTCTGTTTGGAGTTACTAAAAAATAGAGGGAAAGCCTCTTTTTTAGTGAAAAAAACAAGGATAAATGATATAATGAATAAAGGTGATATGTATGTCAAAACGATGGTGTTTCTTCTCTTAAATAAATTAATAGAAAATAGGAGGAGAATTTATGAAAACAATTATAACGGGAGATAGACCGACTGGTCGACTCCATTTAGGTCATTATTTTGGCTCTTTAGAAAATAGAGTAAAGATGCAGTATGACTATGATACTTATATTTTAATAGCAGATGTACAGGCTTTAACAGATAATTTTGATAATCCAAAGAAAGTAAATGAAAGTGTACATGAATTAGCGCTTGATTATTTAGCGGCCGGAATTGATCCGAAACATACCCATATTTATATTCAATCTTATATTCCGGAAGTAGCGGAACTTACGGTATATTTCTCAAATTTAGTAACAGTATCCCGTTTGTATCGCAATCCTACTACCAAACATGAAGTGGGACAAAAACAGGAATTGTTTGGAGAAAGTGGCGAAGGAATTACCTACGGTTTCCTTGGTTATCCGGTTAGTCAAGCAGCAGATATTACAGCATTAGATGGAGATGTCGTTCCTGTTGGGGAAGATCAAATTCCTCATATTGAACAGACGCGAGAAATTGTTAGAAAGTTTAATGCCATTTATGGAGAAACGTTTAAAGAACCAGAGGCATACTTAAGTGAAAATCCGAGAATTAAAGGATTAGATGGTAATGATAAGATGAGTAAGAGCCTTGAAAATGCTATTTACTTAGCGGATGATGAAGAAACCATCACGAAAAAAGTTATGTCTGCTGTGACAGATACGAATAAAATCAAAAAGGATGACCCAGCCAACCCAGAGGTATGTATGGTCTATTATTATCATAAATTAATTAGAAACGACAACCTTGATACCATCTGTAAGGAATGTAAAGCAGGCGCTAGGGGATGTGTTGCTTGTAAAAAGGAATTAGCGAAAGCCATGATGGAGTTTTTAAAACCTATCCAAGAAAAGAGAAAATACTATGAGGAACATCCAGAAGAAGTTGAACAGATTTTAAAAGAAGGAACAATGGCTGCGAGAAAGCGTGCACAAGAAGTAATGAGACGTGTTCGTCAGAATATGAAACTTGACTATTTTGAGTAAGAATCATGGGAAAAGTCAATAAATTTATTGACTTTTTTTCTTATTTATAGTAGTATTTTAAATGGTACATTTATTAATCCCACATTGAATAAGTTCTGGGAAAACTTATTCTATGGTTAGGAGAAAGGAAAATTGTTATGATGAAGAATTCATACATGCAAAAGAAAGAAGAAGTTGTTCGCAACTGGTATGTAATCGATGCGGAGGGAGTTTCTCTAGGACGTCTTGCTAGTAAAGTTGCTAATATTCTTCGTGGAAAGCATAAACCTACTTACACACCAAATGTTGATTGTGGTGATTTTGTAATCGTAGTAAATGCTTCAAAAGTTAATCTAACAGGAAAAAAGATGACTGATAAGATTTATTATGATCATAGTGGTTACACTGGAGGATTAAGAGAAAGAACTGCTCGTGAAATGGTTGAGAATTACCCAGTAGAAATGGTAGAAAGAGCTGTTAAAGGGATGCTACCAAAGACTAGATTAGGTCGTCAAATGTATAAGAAATTATTTGTTTATGAAGGGGCAGAACATCCTCATATGGCGCAAAAGCCAGAGAAGATGGAAGTTAAATAAGGAGGGTTTACATGGCAAAGATATTTACAGGAACTGGAAGAAGAAAGTCTTCAGTAGCTCAAGTTAAAATGACTGCTGGAAGTGGAAAAATTACGGTTAATGGTAAAGATGTTCATGAGTTTATGCCTTATGAAACTTACGTAATGGATTTAATGCAACCTTTAGTAGCAACAAATAATGAAAATACATTTGATATTGAAGTAAAAGTAACAGGTGGAGGAGCTAGTGGTCAAACAGGAGCAATCCGTTTAGGAATTACAAGAGCTTTACTTGAGTACGATGCTAAAAATGAGGGTAATGAAGATAGTTATCGTACAATCTTAAAGAGAGCTGGGTTTGTTACTCGTGATGCAAGAGTGAAAGAACGTAAGAAACCAGGTCTAAAAGCTGCTCGTCGTGCACCTCAATTCTCAAAACGTTAAGAGTTATTTCGAGTATTCAAAGAGTCCATTTTATGGACTTTTTTGTTTGACAAAAATCGAGGAATGACCCTTTTTTCTATATGATAAATAAGAAAAACATGATATAATGAGTATGGTGATGATATGACACTAGAGAATGTATTAAGTCCTAGCGATATTTTTCATCCAGCTGTTTTTTATGATGATGATTGGATATTGGGAGGAATGGAAGGATCTCGCCAGTTTTTACAAGACAATCTATATATCAATTCTAAAGTAAAAAATGGTAAAAACTTGTATCTAGAGTTTTTAGAAAAGTATTATTATCAACCACTAACTAATTATTTTGATTCAGAAGCACTATCTCACTTGTTTTATCCTAAAATTTTGTTAACTTCTAATCCTCAGACAGGTTTACGTGAAGTTCGATTTCATATAGGAATTTTTGCTGAACAATTACTGTCAGGATTATTGAATGCTGATGAGGCTTTAGAGAAGATTCAAAGTATGAGTGCTACTGCTTCTAATGAAGAGTGGATTACTTTTCTAAAAGATTTGTGTCGCGAAGATCGAAAACGATATCGAGATGTTCAAAATCGTGGAGAACTGTCCCCTCATTATCAAGATGTGTATGAGATCTATCAAAATTATGTGAAAACAATGGGAAAGTTTCTTACCTTCGAAAATTTTCTACTGGGAAAAATAAACGCAAGTACGAAAGTCATTGTAGGAATGAAATATTGTATTCCATTTTTTCAAAAGGAGATTCCGATAGAACCCTTATTAGAAGCTTTCGACTATGACCAATTTTGTTTACTTACTGCGAAAAGTTCATTAGAGCATGCTACTTTTGTAGAGTCGCTATGTCAGTTAGTGGGCAATTGTATCGTTTATGCGAAACACTATTTAAACTCTGTGGATTTGTTACGAAAAAGTAATCCCACTTATCAAGTAACTATTCCGTATTTTGAGTTTTCTAGTCATCAAAAGAAGATGATTACGATTGAAGATATCAGAAGAGAATTAAATGCCATCTTGGCTCGTCATCCAGAATTCGTCTTTATGTCGGCAAATGCTCAAGATATTCAAACCGTTTTAAAATCTAATGGCTTGAGTGAAGAAGAAATTCAAAAATTTGATGCGAGTTTTCAAAATAATCAGGAACTGTTATCAAAATTGTTATACCAATTAAAGGCGCAACGGGAACTGGCAGCCGAATGGGAATTTATCCCGAAAGGAAAAGCAGAACGGAACCATGATTACGAAACATCATCATCTGAATTGAATATTGCTATATCAGAGGATGAACGAATTAGACGCATGATGATTAGCAAGGGATACCTAGATGATAGTGATTATCTTTACAAACTTTACGGGATGAATAAATTTGAAGGATACATTGCTTACATTTATCCAAACAGTACGGTTATCTTTGAAAAATATTACGATAATATACGTACTAAAAGGGTAACACCATCATCTGCTACTTATGTAATGGGACTTTACAATTTCTTGGAATTGTCAAAAATGAGTAAAACAGAAATCATTAAAATCATGAAACAGGATACTAGTGTAAATGTAAAAAGGATTTTTCACAGAGAGGACATGAATCGTTGGCTTTCTGAAATTAAGCGAGTCATCACCGGTAGTGACTATACTCAAGAGGTACAAAACTATATCCAAACCTTACTGGTTACAGACGAGATAAAGAAGAATGGGGTGAAAGAGTGACATTAAGAGAATACTTATGGGATTTATTAGTATCTGAAAGAGATATTGTCGAAGAATTATTGACACTAGATAATAAAGTAGAATACACGAATTTTCTATTCTATGAATTGGTCGGCATGCTTGATTTTGCCGCTTATCCCTCGAAAATTATCGATGGAAAATTTGATATATTAACAGATGGGGAACCAGATACAGTTTATATGGCTTTACTTGGGTATGCGACACATATTGAAAAGATTCATGTGAATCAGTCTTTTTTAGGAATTAATAATTGGCTAGTCTCTAGAGTAAAAAAATATTATGCGGATAAAGGAGAACCGTTATCATTAGAGATAGATGAAAAAGTATCTTATGATGACTATCAAAATTCTAAAAAAGTAGTAGCCTATGGTTTTCCAGAATTTGTAGAGGGAATGAAAGAGATGTTCCCAGATAAAGAAATTATTGAAATTGCAAAATAGGAGGAGAAATTATGTTAGAAAATAAAGTTGCGATTATTACAGGAGCTACACGTGGTATTGGTTATGCGATTGCTAAAAAGTATATTGAAAATAAGGCAACCGTAGTTATTTTAGGTTCGAGAGAAGAAACCGTTGAAAAAGCTAAAGCAGAATTAAAAGAAGAAACCGGTGTAGATGTATTAGGATATTATCCAAAATTGGATAGTGAAGAAGAAATTGAACAATTATTCCGTAATGTTCAAGCACAATATGGACACATTGATATACTCATCAATAATGCAGGAGTTTCTGCACGTGATAAATTATATGAATATGAATTATCAGCATTTGAAAAAACGATGGATATCAATTTAACTTCTGTCTTTGTTTGCTCTAAAGTAGCTGCTAAATACATGAAAGAACAAGGCGGTGGAGTCATTTTAAATACAAGTTCTATGGTAAGTATTTATGGACAACCATCAGGTGTTGCTTATCCAGCTAGTAAGTATGCTGTAAATGGTTTAACAAAATCATTGGCTCGTGAACTTGGAAAGGATCACATTCGTGTGAATGCTGTTGCTCCTGGTATTACCAATACTGATATGGTTGCTAATCTTCCAAAAGAAATGATTGAACCATTGATTCGTACTATTCCAATGGGAAGAGTAGGAGAGCCAGAGGAAGTTGCTAATGCCTTTGTGTTCTTAGGTAGTGATATGGCAAGTTACATTACTGGTGTTGTATTATCTGTTGATGGGGCAGCGATGAACTAATGAATAAAGAGATATTAAAAAATCTCAGTTATGGAGTATATGTAGTTTCAAGTAAAAAAGAGGATAAAGATGTAGGGTGTATTGCTAATAGTGTGATGCAAATTACATCGAATCCGATTACGATTGCTGTTAGTATCAATAAAGATAACTATACTCATACGGCTATTTCTATCCAAAAAGAATTTGTGATATCTATTTTACCGGAGAATGTCGATAGTCAAGTGATTGGAACTTTTGGTTTTCAGACGAGTCGTGATATAGAAAAGTTTGAAGAGATGGATTATGAAATAAGAGAGGATTATCCTATTCTTCGTTGTGCGATTGGATACATAAAATGTAAATTAATCAATCAGGTAGATGTTAACACACATACGATTTTTATAGGGGAAGTCGTTGCCTGTGATAAGTTGAATAGTGAACCTCCAATGACATATGCTTATTATCATCAAGTGAAAAAAGGAAAGAGTCCTAAAAATGCTCCAACTTATGTGGAAGAAGAAAAAAGAACCAATCAGAAACAATATGTGTGCACTATCTGTGGATATGTACATGAGGGAGAACTACCAGATGATTTTGTCTGTCCAATCTGCGGAGTTTCTAAAGAAATGTTTAAAGAAATAAAGGAAGAATAAGGAAAAAACTAAAGTCTGCTTTAACGACTTTAGTTTTTTTATGAAGAACATTCTAGAAAAAATATTAGAATGTCTATATTTTGATAATGAAATATCCTATTTTATAAAAACAACATTTTTATGATTTTTGAAAAAAATTACCTGTCTTTTTGGTAAAATAATAAATAGATGAAATGGTGATAGAAAGGAGGAAATTATGCGTATATTACATTTAGCTGACTTACATTTAGGAAAGGTTTTGCAAGAACAATCCTTAATAGAAGATCAAATGTATATGTTAAAGCAAATAATCAACTTGATTCAAAAAAAACAGGTGGATGCCGTTTTAATAGCGGGAGATGTCTATGATAAAAGTATTCCTCAAACAGAGGCTATTCATTTACTAGATTCTTTTTTAAATACATTGATTAAAGATTTGAAATTAAAAGTATTTATGATTGCTGGAAATCATGACTCTAAAGAAAGATTAAACTTTGCTAGTAAAATTTTAGAGGAGGAAGGACTCTATATTGCAGCAACTTATGAGGGAACATTAAAGAAAGTAACACTAGAAGATGAATATGGACCAATCCATATTTACATGCTTCCTTTTGTTAAACCCATGGATATCAAACCATTCTTTTCAGAAGAAATCAAAACATATGAAGAAGCTATTGCCGCAATTATTCAAAAAGAAGAAATTGATGTAAGTAAGAGAAATTTGATAATGACCCATCAATTTGTTACAGCAGGAGAAATGAAACCGGAAAGAACAGAATCAGAGTCTATTACGGTTGGAGGATTAGATAATGTTGATGTTTCTATCTATGATGCTTTTGATTATGTAGCCATCGGACATGTTCATAGAGAACAGAGAATTGGTAGGGATACAGCTCGTTATGCAGGAACCATGCTAAAATATTCTTTTTCGGAAGTGAATCATCATAAAGTAGCGCTCATTCTCGATTGGCAGGAAAAAAAGAATTTAAAGATAGAACAGCATGAGTTAATACCACTTCGAGATATGCGTGAAATAAAAGGCCCTATCGAAGAATTGGTTCGTCAAGAAAATTATCAAGGAACAAATGTAGATGACTATATCAAAGCGATTATTACAAATGAAGAACCAGTCTATGATGCCATAGGACGACTTCGAAAAGTATATCCCAATATTTTAAAATTAGAAGTACAAAATAGTCAAAATAGGTTAGAAGATTTATCGGGAGAAGAAGATATTACCACCCTTAGAAGAAAATCCGAAATAGAACTTTTTAAAGACTTTTATCAAATGCAAAATCATGCGGAATTGAGTGATACCCAAACAGTCATGATGGAAAAGATTATTGAGGAGGTGAAGAATGAAACCGATTAAAGTAGTGTTAAATGCCTTTGGTCCCTATAAAGAGGAAGTTACGATTGATTTTTCTCGATTTGATACACAAGGATTATTTCTAGTAACAGGAGATACCGGTGCTGGAAAGACCACTATTTTTGATGCCATTTCTTTTGCGCTTTTTGGCGAAGTAAGTGGTTCTAATCGTCCCGTCTCTTCTCTTCGTAGTGATTTTGCGAGTAGTGATTCTGATACCTTTGTAGAACTACAATTTAGTCATAAAAATAAAGAATATCGATTAAAACGAATTCCCTCTTATCAACGGCCTAAGAAAAAAGGAGATGGTTTTGTTAAAACGGTTGCCGATGCTTCTTTAGAATATGATGGGAAAGTCATTACAGGAATTTCCAATGTCGATCAAAAAATAGAAGAAATTCTAGGAATTACGGCGAAACAATTTAAACAAATAGCTATGTTAGCCCAGGGGGAATTTTTAAAAATTCTTTTTGCTGATAGTAAAGAGAGAACAGAGATTTTTAGAAGAGTCTTTGATACTAGTATCTATGATTTGATTAGTAAAAAAATAGGAGAAAAACAAAAAAAGAGTAGTGAAGAATTAAAATTAAAGCAAAATACATTCCTTGCCAATGCTGGAAATATTCATTGGATAGTGGAGGATGCGCCTTCGCTTTCTTCTTCCTTAACCATAGAAGAAATGGATACGATTCTTGAAAATTTACTTTTAGAACTTGCTAAAAATAAAGAAGAAGAAAAGAGTGTCGCTCAAGCACTAGATATCTTGAAGCAAGAATTAGCTAAACTAAATCAACAATATCAAGAGAAAAAAGAGAAGAATCAACAAATAGAAGAGTATGAAAACTGTTTAACAATAAAGAAGAAAAATGATGAAAAACTATCTCAAATAGAGGAATTACAAAAAGAATTAGAACTAAGTCAAAAAGTAATTGCTACGATTTTACCCAAGAAAGAAAAAGTAAGTACGATGATAAAGGAAATAGAAGAGTTAACCAAGCGAAACTCTTTATTATCCCAAGATTTGAAGACGTTAGAACAAAAAAGGGAAGATTTCGAAAAGAAGTTAGCGTCTTTAGATACTTTTAAAATAACTTTGGATGATTATCAAAAGAAAAAAGAAGAAGAGGTAACTCTTCTAGAACAACTAGAAAAATTGATGAAAATAAAGAACCATCAAAAAGAAAAGGAAGAGCTATCAGTACAGTATGCAGATACGATGAATGATTATCAAGAGAAGGAAAATATTTACCTAGAAAAAGAAGATATTTTCTTTCGGGAACAGGCAGGTATTCTAGCATCGAAACTAAAAAAGAATGAAGCATGTCCTGTATGTGGTAGTAAAGATCATCCTCATCTAGCTAGTATGAGTACTTCGGTATTATCAGAAGAAGAATTAGAACAATTGAAAAAACAAGTAGAAAAAATTCGTGAGAAGAAAGAGAAAATCCAAGAAAAAATTACGAAAGTAAATTCTATTTTAGAAGTAATGATATCAGAATTTCCAGAACTAGAACCTTTTGATTTAGATAGTTATTATCAAAAAGTTCAAATCGAAAAGAAAGAACTAGAAACGCTTTTAAAGAAAAAGAAAGAGGAAATAGAATCGTTTTATAAGACGATGACGAATCAAATGATGAAGATAGATGAATTTCACTACGATGAATTTTCAAAACAGCAATTAGAACAGTTTGATCAAATAAAAGAACAAGTTACGAAGAAGAAAACTTCATTAGAAGAACTCCTTTTACAATTAGAACATAAAGAGAAAATGAAAGAAACTCTTTATCAAGAATATCAAGAATCTTACCAGAAACTCGGTTTTGAAAAGGAAGAAGATTATCAAGAACTCATTTTGTCTGATGAAGATTTTAAAAAGTTTCAAGAGCAAGTAACTAATTTTCTTAGTAGTAAGAAAGCAAATGAACTTCGTATAACTGAATTAGAAAAGTTAGTAAAGAATAGAAAAAAAGAAAACTTAGAAGAATTGCAAAAGAAACTTTCCGAAGAAAACGAAAACTATGATCAACAACAAAAGCAATATGGTTTTATTACCGCCAGACTTCATGATTTATGAAAATATCTATGAGAAATTAAAAAAGATAGCTAAAGATATTCAAGTAGAAATGAAGAATCAAGCCGAATTAGAAAATTTATATAAAACAGCGAGTGGTACACTAGCAGGGAAGAAACGAATCGCTTTTGAACAGTATGTTCAAGCAACTTATTTTGATAGCGTTATTTTAGAGGCAAATAAAAGACTTCAAAAGATGACGAATGGGCGTTTTCTCCTTTTCCGAAAAGAAGAAGCAGAAAAATTATCGGATAAGTTCGGTCTAGAATTAGATGTTTTCGATTATTATACAGGGCGAAAAAGAGATGTAAAATCCTTATCAGGAGGAGAGTCATTTAAAGCCTCTTTAGCGTTAGCGTTAGGTCTTTCTGATGTCATTCAAAGTTATTCTGGAGGAATTGTCGTAGATACCTTATTTATTGATGAAGGATTTGGTTCTTTAGATGCCGAATCAAGAGAACAGGCTATTGAGACGTTACTACAATTAAGTAGCAATAACAAATTGATAGGAATTATTAGCCATATATCAGAATTAAAAGAAATGATTGAACAAAAAATTATCATTACCAAAACACAAAATGGTAGTGAAGTAGAAATGGTGGTATAAATGAATATAGATTATGAACGTTTAAGAGAAGATTTAAAAGATTATTACGGTACGGCTATGGTGGGTGCTTTTCCAATGGCAGTGATGGATTTAGGTAATGTAGAGAATGCTTCTCATGCGGAATTAATTGCTATAGCTAGAAAAGAAAAAGTACAACTAGAAAAATATCAGAAAACAGATGATAATCAAGCCAATGATGATAGAAAGAGATTCTAATGGAAGGGATTACGATATCAGTTTCTCTTTATGGAAATTTATGATATACTGTTTTTGGTGATTCTATGCTTAGAATAAGTAATGAATGGCAAGATTATGAATGTTTAGATGCTGGAAATGGAGAGAAACTAGAACGTTGGAAAGATATTATTTTAAGACGTCCTGACCCTCAAGCAATGTGGCCAACCAATCAAGAAGATAAAAGATGGAAACATCCTGATGGACATTATTTCCGTAGTAATCAAGGAGGAGGACATTGGGAATTCCTAAAACAGCTTCCTGAATATTGGACAGTGAACTATAAAAACCTTACTTTTAAAGTAAGCCCTACTAACTTTAAACATACGGGACTTTTCCCAGAGCAGGCAACCAATTGGGATTTTATGATGGATAAAATAAAAAAGGCAAATAGACCAATTAAAGTATTAAACCTATTTGCTTATACTGGAGGAGCTACAATGGCTTGTGCTAGTGCAGGGGCAGAAGAAGTTGTCCATGTTGATGCTGCAAAAGGTATGGTAGAATGGGCGAAAGAAAATATGCATTTAAGTCATTTAGAAGATTGTCATATTCGCTTTATCGTGGATGATTGTTTAAAATTTGTAGAAAGAGAAGCACGTCGAGGTAGAAAATACGATGCTATTATCATGGATCCTCCTAGTTATGGAAGAGGACCGAATGGCGAAGTATGGAAATTTGAACATAATATTTATCACTTAATTATGGCTTGTATGGAAATATTAAGTGATCAACCACTTTTCTTTTTGATTAATTCTTATACGACAGGTATTTCTAGTACAGTTTTATATAACATTTTAAAAACAACGATGGAACCAGTTTATAAAGGTGTTGTTGATGCTGGAGAAGTAGGACTTGCGATTCAACAAAATCAAATGATTTTACCTTGCGGTATCTATGGTAGATGGCAAGATGAATAATATTTTATATGAAGATAATCATATTATCATCGTAGAGAAAAAAGAAAATGTTCCTGTTCAAGCAGACGATAGTAAAGATTTAGATTTATTAACCATTATCAAGAATTATTTAAAAGAAAAATATCATAAACCAGGAAATGTCTATTTAGGTCTAGTCCATCGTTTAGATAGACCAGTAGGGGGAATTATGGTATTTGCGAAAACGAGTAAAGCGGCATCCCGTTTAAGTGATACAATACGTAAAAAAGAAATGGTAAAAAAATACTATGCTGTTGTAGAAGGGGTAGTAGAAGAATCTGCTACTTTAAAAGATTACCTTTATAAAGATGAAAAAACAAATACCGTAAAAGTAGATTCTAGAGGAAAAGAGGCTATTTTAAACTATAAAAGGTTAGCGATAAAGAATAACACTAGTTTAGTAGATATTACGCTAGAAACGGGTCGTAGTCATCAAATAAGAGTACAATTTAGTAGTAGAGGTCATGCTCTTTATGGAGATCAAAGATATAATAAAAATGCTAAAGTAGGAGAACAGATTGCTCTATACTCTTACTATCTTTCTTTTCCCCATCCAACGACTAAAGAAAAGATGGAATTTATTTTACCTTTACCGAATAGAAAACCATTTCAATGGTATCAAAGTCAAGAACCTTGACTTTTTTCTTTTTTTCTGCTTTCTTTACATGCCCATAGAAAATATGTTATTAGTATCATTAGGAGAATAGGAAAAACAGTTTACATGATCTTTAATCTCATGCTAAAAAGTAACATAAATTTATCATTATGTTACCTATTGTTCTTAATTTATAATAGTAGGAGGAATATGAAAGAATATCGTAAAAATCTTTATTTAGCCATGTTAGTCTGTAGAAATAAATTAAGTAAACAAGATTATTTTTATACTATTGTTGGTCCAATGTTAGGAACTTTAGAAAACGGAATATTTATAGATAGTCATGATAAAAAATATCATAAGATGACAGATAGAATTATGCAGTGTACTAAAAATAGATTTGCCTATTACAATCTCATTTCCCTTTATGATTTTATGTATTATTATGTTGGTGAGAAATCTCTAGAAGAAGTGATAAAGGAATATGTAGATTTTCACAAAAATACGACCTATTATGTTTATTTAGAGAAAACAAAAGGACATTTTGTTCTTCCTTTTGACTATGAAAAAGCTAGAGATTTATTTTCTAATAAGTGAGTTGAATAATTAACTAAACCCCTGTATAATGATGCTAGAATAGTGGTGGAAATGTGAAGAAAATATTGTTATCAATAATTGCTATCATAAGTGTAATATCATTAACAGGATGTATGGATGAAAAACTTTATAATCATGATAAATTAGAAAAAATAATGAAAGAGCAGTGTGCCGATGATGTAGTGACAGAAAAGACATATGACCCAGTCAATACAGGGTCAAAGGGAAAAAATCTATTAAGCAATAACATTACAAACTATTGTAAGGAAAGTTATTGCTTTTTTTGTAATCTATAAGAAAAAATACTTACTTCTTTAATGTTCTTTCAAAATATTTCATATAGTAAAATAGGTGATTTAGATGCGAAATAGTTTTCACATTCTTTTCTTATTTTTATTGATGATTTGTACGTTTTCTTTTTTAAAAGCAAATGGAGAAGAGATGCCGTTAGTAGGGAAGACTATCTATTTAGATGCTGGACATGGAGGTATTGATAGTGGGGCTACGTATAAAGATATTTTAGAAAAAGATATCAATTTATCAATTGTGAAAATTTTAGCTAGTAAGTTAGAAAACATGGGAGCAACTGTCTATTTAACTCGTTATGGGGATTATGATGTTAGTAATATAGGGGTATATCATCGAAAGAGGAGTGATTTATACAATCGTGCGAAAATGATTAATGAGAGTAATGCGGATATCTACCTTTCTATTCATCTAAATGCTACGAATTCTTCGACATGGAGTGGTGCACAGGTGTTTTATGATGATATTTGTTCCGAAAATCTTTTGTTAGCGCAAACTATGAAAGAGGCTATGGGTACTAAAAGAGATATTTCAGAAATTACTACGATGTATTTTAATAAACAAGTAAAAGTACCGGGAGTGTTGATTGAGGCAGGATTTTTATCCAATAGTCATGATCGTTATCTTTTACAAAAAGAATCTTATCAAGAAGAATTATCCGATAAAATCATTCAAGGAATTTTAACATATTTTGAACATAGAAATTACACATAAAAAACATATTTTTTTCATATTTTTTGTGATATAATTTCTAATAGGTGATAGTATGAGAAGTAATAAGGTATTTAAGACTTTAGATGAGCAGATAGAAATACTACGTTCTAAAGGCCTTACAATCAATGATGAGGATAAAGCCAAAGATATCTTGTTAAAAGAAAACTACTTCTTTATTAGTGGTTATCGACACCTATTTATGAAGTCTTATAATGACGGAAAATTTTTGAAAGGGACGACGTTTGAAGAATTATATGCTATTTTCTATTTTGATAGACAACTTCGTAATATCATGTTTAAGCACATTTTAGTAGTGGAAAATAATATTAAATCACTCATTAGTTATGTGATGTCTAAAAAATATGGTTTTCGTGAGAAAGACTATTTAAATATCGATAATTTTACATCGAATCCTATGCGTGCTAGACAAGTGCATGATGTGCTAGATAAGATGAAAAGACAAATTCGGGTGAATGGAAAACAACATAGTGCCACTGTCCACTATCTTAGTAATTATGGATATATTCCTCTTTGGATTTTAGTGAAGGTATTGTCATTTGGTATATTATCTGAACTTTTTACCATATTAAAGGAAGAGGATCAAGTAGAAGTAGCAGATATTTATCATATCGATATTTCTTCTCTTGCAATTTATTTATCCATTCTATCCAATTATCGTAATTTGTGTGCTCATGAGGATATTCTATATGACCATCGTACCCAACGAAGCATTCCTGATACTAAGTATCATGAACAACTAGGGATTGAAAAGAATGAGGAAGATGAATATATTTATGGTAAAAATGATTTATTTTCCGTTATCATTATTTTAAAACAGATGTTGAGTGAAGAAGAATTTAGAAATTTAGTTTATGAAGTAGGATATGAGATTGATATATTGGATGGTAAGGTAAACGTATTACCATTAAATGTGTTGTTGAACAAGATTAGTTTTCCAAATAATTGGCGAGATATATTAGACATTCATTAGGAGGTAATATGATGAAAAAATATGGAGGTTATATTCTAACTGTCCTTCTTTCTCTTACTGTTGGAGTGGTTGGAACTGCTTTGATTCTACCAAAATATGTGAAAGGGGAAGAAATTACAAAAACGGTCTCTGAGGTTAGTATCTCTGAGTCCAATACGATTAAAGATTCTATTCAGAAAGTCTATCGTTCTGTGGTATTAATTGAAGCGACTAATCGTTTAGGAACGAGTACTGGTTCTGGCTTTGTTTATAAAGAAGATGATCAGTATGGATATATTTTAACTAATAATCATGTCGTAGAAGATGCCACTACCGTGAAGGTTGTCAATATTGAGGGCGTAGAGATTGATGCCACAGTATTAGGAACCGATATTTATATGGATATTGCCGTTCTACGAATTGATAAAGAAAATGTTCTCCAAGTAGCTTCGATTGGGGATAGTAAGTCTGTAGAATTAGGAGATACCGTTTTCACGGTTGGTTCTCCTGAAGGAAAAGAATATATTGGTACGGTCACAAAAGGCATTTTATCAGGAAAGAGTAGAGAGATTACTGTTTCTCTATCTTCTGGTGGATATTATATTATGTCTTTATTACAGACAGATGCTGCTATTAACCCTGGTAATAGTGGAGGTCCACTTGTCAATATTAATGGTGAAGTAATTGGAATCAATGCTTTAAAATTAGTAGAAGATAAAATAGAAGGTATGGGGTTTGCTATTCCTATTGAAGAGGTTATGCTCTACGTTGACCGCTTAGAGAAAGGCGAAGCCATTAAAAGACCAACTGTTGGTATTGAAATGTTTGATGCTTCGAATGCTTATTTAAGAAGATACTATAATGTTAATGTTAGTAGTAATGTGACAGAGGGTGTTGTCGTATATCGTGTTACCCCTGGTTCTCCTGCCGCTATTGCTCAATTACAAACGGGAGATGTGATTATTGAAGTGGATGGTTCTAAAGTAGATGATTCTACTCGATTCCGTTATCTTCTCTATAAACATAATATTGGAGATAAGATGACCATTAAATATATACGAGACAATAAAGAAAAAAAAGTTACGGTTATATTAACCCAATAAGATAGAGAATCTCTGGTGAAGTAAAGTAAATGTTGGAAAAATTTAAGAGAAAATACAAGTTATATAATTAATTTGTATTTTTTTACATTC
>CANRDB010000011.1 GCA_947629315.1 uncultured Bacilli bacterium | reverse complement strand
TTATCAAAATTCAATTTTTAAAATTTGCATAAGAAAACCTCTAGAAAAAATCTAGGGGTTTGTCTACACTCTGAGTAGTTTGAAGACTACTTTTTTAGTTTCTGATAAATTTCTTCTGGAGAACTGATTGATTCTTGTTCTGAATAAGAAGGAATCAAGTGTAGATGAAAATGTTTTACTTCTTGGACATCTCCATTATTTTGAGCAATAGTAAAACCGGTACAGTGAAGTTGTTCTTCGTATTCTTTCATTTTTGTTTTCACAATCTCTATTAAGTGAAGAAGGGTATCTTGGTCGATATCTTGAAGATCTCGATAATGCTTTTTGGGAATGATTAGGGTATGTCCATCGGCTTTTGGATGAATATCTAAAAAAGCAAATGCTACTTCATCTTCATATACTTTAAAAGACGGAATTTCTCCTTTGATAATTTTACAAAATAAACAATTTTCCATATATTCACACTCCGTCTTTATTATAACACGTCCCATCAAAAAAGACGAGAAATTCGTCTTGACGTGAATATTTGCGGATATTCATAAATATCATGAACGAATCTAGAAAAAATTATACAAAGACTTTTTAATTTTTCTATTTTTTAGTATAATACTTTTGGAGATGATTATATGCATACATTAGAAATCAAAGATTTAACTGTTACGATCGAGGATAAAGAAATCTTATCATCCTTTTCTCTAACCATGAACAGTGGAGAAATCCATGCGATTATGGGACCTAACGGAACTGGGAAAAGTACATTGACAAAAGTGATTATGGGAGATGACAGCTATCATGTGGTATCGGGTTCTATTTTGTATGATGGAAAAGATATTACGAACTTAACAGTCGATGAACGGGCTCATTTAGGAATATTCTTAGGTATGCAATCTCCTGTTGCCATAGAGGGAGTTAGTAATGCGGATTTCTTAAGAACCATTGTTTCAACGAAAGAAAAAGAAAATTTTAAACTGTTTCCGTTTATTAAAGAACTAGATGCAACGATTGATAAATTAAGTATGGATCATGATATGGTGAATCGAGGAATTAATCAAGGATTTAGTGGAGGAGAACGGAAAAAGAGTGAAATTCTTCAAATGGAACTTTTAAAACCAGATATGGTTTTATTAGATGAAATTGATTCTGGTCTCGATGTCGATAGTTTAAAGATAGTGGGAGAAAATGTCATGGATTATCAAAAAGAAAGTCATTGTGGTGTTTTATTAATTACTCATTATCGCCGTTTATTAGAATATATTCATCCCGATTTTGTTCATGTCATGATGAATGGAAGAATTGTGCAAAGTGGGGATTTTCAACTGGTAGATTACATTGAGAAAAACGGATATGAAAAAATAGAAAAAAAACAATCGAATCTTGGTACTTGTATGATGAAGGAAATGGCACATCATGAATAAAATAACAGTAGTAGAAGAACAAGTAGAAACAAAAGTTTCGAAGAAAGTGTCTGTCTTTGTGAAACCAGCCCATGATATTTTTGAGATTGCTGAACTGAGAATTCAAATTCATAAGAACTGTGACATAGAATTTCGTTTTTCTGCTCACGATAAAAAATGGAAAGTTATCGTAGAGGTAGATCCAAACTGTCAGTTTCATCTTTACCTCTATCAAAATTTAGTTCAAACGAAAGTACAATATTGTTATCAAATTGGAAAAATGTCTCAAGGAACAGTTTATAAACTACAAAATGCACCAAGTAAGGAAATGGTCGAAGTTCATTTGCAAGCAGAGGGAGCATCCATCCAATATTTCTTAAAAGATATTGTGACAGGAAAAGAAACCATCGATTACTATATTTATCACGATGCGAAAGAAACGAACAGTTCTATTAAGAATAATATTGTGAGTAAAGAAGATGGTTCAGAAACAATTCAAGTATCGACATTCATTCCAAAGGGAATGAAAGGCTGTGTAGCCAATCAAAATAATCGCATTATCAGTAATAATGAAAAGAAAAATGAGATTCGTCCTAATCTCTATATTGAAGAATATGACGTAGAAGCGAATCATTCTGCTTTAATTGGAAGATTTAGTAAAGAAGAACTATTCTATTTACAGAGTCGTGGTATTTCCCAGATAGATGCGACAAAACTTCTTCTTCAAGGATTTTTGAAAAGTGATATTGAAAATTCTAAAATGCAAAAAGAGATAGAACGTATGATTAAAAAAGAGTGGAGGTGAACTGTGAATCGAGAAGATTTTTTAATGTATCAAGATGATCTTATCTATTTAGATAGTGGGGCAACAACTTTAAAACCAAAGGTATTAGCGGATACTATCAGTGAATACTATAATCATTATAGTGCGAATGCTCATCGGGGAGATTATGATATCAGTTTAAAGGTTGATGCACTATATGAGAAAACAAGATATTTAGTGAGTAACTTTATTAATGCTAATGTCAATGAAGTAGCTTTTACCAATAATGCTACGGATTCTCTTTCTAAAATTGTCTGGGGATTCTTTGAAGACTATTTGGAAGAGGGAGATGAAGTCTTACTAACGAAAGCAGAACATGCTTCTAACATATTACCTTGGTTTGAGTTAGCGAAAAGGAAAGGCATTGTCGTCAAATATATTCCTTTAAATGAGGATTTAAAAGTAACTTTGGAAAATGTCCAAAATAGTATTACTCCACGGACGCAGGTAATTTCCCTTGCCCATGTTACCAATGTAGTAGGAGATATTCGACCTATCAAAGAAATTACCGAACTTGCTCATCACAATAATATTTTAGTAGTGTGTGATGGTGCGCAAAGTGTTCCTCATCAAAAAATAGATGTGAAAGATTTAGATGTCGATTTTATGGCTTTTTCAGCGCATAAGATGTGTGGACCAACGGGATTAGGAGTTTTATACGGCAAAGAAAAATATTTAAAACAATTTCGACCACTTATTGTTGGAGGAGGAATGAATTCTTCCTTTGAATTTGATGGAACTGTCGTCTATCATGAGATTCCTCAATTCTTTGAGGCAGGAACCCCTAATATAGCAGCTGTAATTGGTTTTGGAGCAGTTATCGAATACTTAGAAAACATTGGTATGGAACGCATATTGAAGATGGAACAAGAACTACGAGCATATGCCATTCAAAGATTAAAAGAAGTACCAGACATCATTCTTTACAATGAACATAGCGAAAGTGGTATTGTCACGTTTAATATTCGCGATATTTTTGCCCAAGATTTAGCGATTTATCTCAATAAATATCGCATCTGTGTACGAGCTGGTAATCATTGCGCTAAAATATTAAAAGATGATTTAGGAATTAAGAATACCTGTCGAATGAGTCTATATTTTTACAATACCAAAGAAGAAATTGATACATTGGTAGAAGTGTTAAAGAATCCAAAAATGAAAGAAGAGATTATATAAGGTTGATAAATCCTTTACTCTTCTTTTTTGTTTTTTCAAAAAAAACTTGATAACTTTTAAAAAATTTGTTATATTCAATATAGAAAGTAGGGTAGTGAAGTGAAAAATACAGATATTTTAAAACGGACAATGCCATTTGTCTGGATGAGATTTTTTCTATATCTTTTACTAGGTGTAGGAATTATTGCATATTATGTGATTATATTTTTAATTATTGGTTCGTTAGCAACGGGCAGTATCGGAGCCTTTATTGGTTTGGTCGCTATTATTATTGGTATAGCGATTTATGCCGCTTTCAGTAGATATATCAACTATTTAGTGAAAGCAGCTCATATTGCGGTTATTTCGGAATTAGCCGTTACCGGAACGATGCCACAAGGAGTATCCGTAGTAAAGTATGGACAGGAACAAGTAAAAAGAAGATTTGTTGCCTCTTCTGTGTTCTATGGATTAGATGGATTAATTGCTGGTGCTGTCAAACAAATTCAAGCCATCATTAGTAAAATTGGTGGAGTATTTGGAAATGTTCAAGCGGTTCAAAATATTGTGAGCATTATCAATATGTTTGTTGGAATTGTTCTTGGATATGTAGATGAGGCAGTTCTCGCTAGAATTTTTATTCGCAAAGATGAAAGTGCTTGGAAAGGAGCAGCAGATGGTGTTGTTCTATATTTCCAAAACTGGAAAGAAATCTTAAAGAATGCGGTTGGAATAGTTATCTTTATTATCGTATTCTATGTAGTAGGAACTTTTGTATTCTGGATGATTTTATCAGGTTTATTCTCTATGTTCTTTACAGAATCCTCTTTCCTAGTGACTTTGATTGCAATTATTAGTGCATGTTTAATTATGTTATCTTTAAAGGAATCTTTCGTAGATTCATGGATTACGATTTCTGTAGTGAATAAGTATATGCAAGTAAGTTATAATCAACAACCACAGTTTGACTTATATAATAAAGCCAAAGGATGGAGTAAAAAATTCGCTAATCTTTGTTCAAAAGCAGAAGCAGAAGGAGCATCTGTTGGTGTTGCCCCAGTGGCAGTAGCAGCAGGAGGAGTAGCTACCAATGCTATGCCACAACAACCAATGATGAATCAACAAATGATGCCTCAGCAGCAACCAACGATGAATCAACCAGTGCAACAACAACCAATGATGGGGCAACCTATGAATACTGCTCCTATGGCACAACAACCTGCTACGTATCAACCAAGTCAAAATAATAACAATCCAATGCAATAAGAAGGTTAAGGGATTAACCTTCTTTATTTCTAGGGAGGAATTGGTATGAGAAATATTGTGGAACAGGAATATCATTTCCAGGTATCCTCTATAAAACCATATGTAGATTATTGTGTCCATCATGGCTATCATAAACGCAAAGAGACGAAAGAAATTCGAAAACTCTATCAAAATGGAACGGATGTCGTAGCAAGAATTACGATTGATGTAGAGAGATCAGAAACAGTATTGGATTTTAAAGAAGATTGTCGTTTTGACGCTATTCATCAAGGAAAGACAGAAACTTTACCATTAAAGGTTATGAAAAATAATCAGGAAGCTATTTTTTCAATTTTATCGATTTTTCAATATACACTGACAACAACTTTTGTGAGGAATCGTTTCGTGTACGAACTGGAAAATGTTCGGATAGAAATAGATCAATACCTAGAGCCAGAGTGTTATTGTATGGTTACCGTAGAAGGGAAAAAAGAGACTGTGACGAAAGTTTCGATAGAACTACAAGGAATAGGCAAGTAATTGCCTATTTTTTGTGGTATAATGAATTAGGTGGTAATATGTCAGTAATCCATGTTTTAGATGAAGTATTAGCGAATAAAATAGCAGCAGGAGAAGTAGTGGAACGATGTTCTTCTGTAGTAAAAGAATTAGTAGAAAATAGTATTGATGCCGAAAGTACAGAAATTAAAGTAGAACTGTTAGAATCTGGTACGAAAGAAATTAAAGTCATTGATAACGGAAAAGGAATGGAAGAGGAAGATGCCGTTTTAGCTTTTTCTAGGCATGCTACCAGTAAAATATTGAGAGAAGAAGATTTGTATCGAATTGGTACTTTAGGATTCCGTGGAGAGGCTTTAGCATCAATTGCCTCTGTATCGAAAGTAACGTTATCTACTTCTACTGGTCATATTGGTACGGTTGTTCATTTAGAAGGTGGAAAACTGATTTCTCAAGAAAAAGGGGATAGTCGAAAGGGAACCATTCTCACTGTTCAAGATTTATTCTATAATACCCCTGCTAGGTTGAAACACTTAAAAAGTCTCTATACGGAATTATCAAACATTACTGAATACATGCATAAATTAGCGCTTTCTCATCCAGAGATTCGTTTTACTCTTACGAATGATGGAAAAGAGATATTAAAAACGGATGGTAGTGGAAACTTACTAAAAGTGATTCATTTCTTGTATGGAGCTTCTTTAGCACGCAAGATGATTCCTATTCATGCATCCAATACGGATTATGAAATTGAGGGATATATTTCTCTTCCTGAAATTCACCGCGCGAATCGTAATGCGATGATGACATTTGTCAATGGCAGAATTGTTCGTAATGCGGAATTAAATCATTGGATGAAAGAAGGATATCATTCTTATCAACCAGAAAATCGTTATCCCATCGTCGTTTTAAATATCCATGTAGATACCAGTATTGTCGATGTCAATATTCATCCTACGAAAATGGATATTAAATTTGGAAAACAAGAAGAACTAAATGAATTAGTCTATCGAACGATTCAAGATGCTTGGAAACCAAAGACATTGATTCCTCATATTGAAGAAGAGCCAACTTCTCTAGAAGAACCGGCAGTAACACAACACTATGAAAATATGACGTTATCTTTGGATACGGTTGCGGAACAAGAGGAAACTTATGAGATCCCCGAAGAATCCTATGTCGTTCAAGAAGAACTGGCACAGATAGAAGAACCAGTAGAAATTCATGAGGATGTAGAAGAAAAACTTCCGCCTCTTTATCCCGTAGGACTTGTCCATGGAACATATATTGTCTGTCAAAACGATAAGGGGATGTATTTAATTGATCAGCATGCTGCCAAAGAACGAGTGAACTATGAAAAAGTCAGATCAAAACTGTTACATCCTAAAAAAGAATCCATTTCCTTGCTTGTTCCCATTACACTAGAGTATCCCGCTAATGAATTTATCATTTTAAAAGAAAACTTTGATCTATTGCGAGAGATGAATTTTGAGATAGAGGAGTTTGGTCTTAATTCTGTCATCATCAAAGCTCATCCTGTTTGGATTCCAACGGACTATACAGAAGATAATATTAAAAAAATTCTAGAGACGGTAATCTATCAAGAGAAGAACTTTGATTTAGCGCGTTTCTATGATTTGGTATCGGCAACGGCAGCCTGTAAAATGAGTATTAAAGCGAATACGAATATTACCTTAGAAGAAATGGAACATCTCATTCAAGATTTACGACAATGTGAGAATCCTTTTCACTGTCCACACGGAAGACCAACGGTCATTTATTATTCGAAACAAGACTTAGAAAAGTTATTTAAAAGAAGTGGATTTTAATAGGAAATGTGATATAATGAAGAAGAAAGTAGGTTCCTATGAAGAAAACAATTTTGTTACTATTGGTCATGATTCTAGTTGTTTTATCCGGATGTGGTTCTGGAAAAAAATTACATTGTAGTTATGAAAATAGTGGAGAAGATTTAAAAATAAAAGCGGAATTGATTTATCAATTTGATACGGATGGTCAAAACTTGAAGAAAATGACGAATATTGAAACGGTTACTTTTTTAACCGAACAAGCCAAATCTGAAAACTTTCAAGAAGAATTAGAGGGTGTCAAGGAGAGTTGTGAACAATATAACAATTTGAAAGGATTTCAATGTTCTGTAAAGAGTGATGAAGATACGATTATCAAAACAATGACTATTACGATTAGTAAAGTAGGAGAAGAGGATGCGAAAACTTATGGAGTAACGTCTATTCGCGAATATGATTATGATGCGATTAAAACTTCTATTTCCTCTTCAAAATTTGTGTGTGAGTAGGTGAATGATGAAAAAATTAGGATTCCTGTTTTTTTTAATAGTACTCGTCTGTGGTTGTGGTAGGCAAGAGAAATTAACTTGTACATATGATTATCAAACGAAGGACCCAACAGGAGAGATAGAATTTCAATTTCTCTATGATTCCTCTGGTAAAACGCTCGAAAAATATTCTACCATCACGACCATTACTTATGAAGAGGATGATTCTGTCTTAGCAGAAGATTATGAAGAGTATCAAAAACATTGTCAACAGTATCAAGAGTTAAGTGGTATTCAGTGTAGTGTTACCAAAGAAAATCATACCTTAATCGTAGAAGAAACTTTAACTCTCTCTCAATTAGATGAGGAAAGTAAAAAAGAATTTGCAATCGAAGAATTAGAGGGACGAACGATGAGTTCTCTACGGACGATGATGGAAGAGACAGGTTTTACTTGTCAATAATTACATTTATAACCGAAAAAGATAGAAATATCTTTTTTTCTATTCAAAAAAGAAAACTTTATGATATAATTTGAATATGGAGGGAATAAGATGAGTGAGAAAAGCAATGAAAAAATTACGTCAAGAGAAGTAGACTTTGCTCAATGGTATACGGATGTATGCAAAGCTGCTGACTTAGTGGATTATTCTTCTGTGAAAGGAAGTATGATTATTCGCCCATACGGTTATGCCATATGGGAACACATTGTGTCTGTGTTAGACAAGATGTTTAAAGAGACGGGGCATGTGAATGTACAAATGCCGATGTTTATTCCCGAAAGTTTATTTAATATAGAAAAAGAACATGTCGAGGGTTTCGCACCAGAAGTTGCATGGGTAACGAGAGGTGGAAAAGAAGAATTAGAAGAGAAGATGATTGTACGACCAACTAGTGAAGTACTCTTCTGTGAACACTTTAAGAAGATTATCAAATCGTATCGGGATTTACCAATTCTCTATAATCAATGGTGTACCATCGTTCGTTGGGAAAAGGAAACAAGACCATTCCTACGAAGTCGTGAAATCTTATGGCAAGAAGGTCATACGATGCATGCTACGAAAGAAGAGGCTATGGAAGAAACATTACGAATGTTAGAATGTTATCGAAAGTTACAAGAAGACTTTTTAGCGCTTCCTGTCATTACTGGTAAGAAAACAGAAAAGGAAAAATTTGCAGGAGCAGAGGCTTCTTATACGGTAGAGGCTATGATGTGGAATGGAGTTGCCTTACAAAATGGAACGAGTCATTACTTTGGAGACGGTTTTGCGAAAGCATTCCATATTCAATTTTTAAATAAAAATAATGAATTAGAAACTCCTTATCAGACATCATGGGGTGTGACTACTCGTATGATTGGTTCTTTGATTATGGTTCATGGCGATGATCGAGGCCTTGTGTTACCACCTAAAATAGCGCCTACAAAAGTAGCAATTATTCCAATTGGAGACGTAGAAGATGTTCTTACTTCCATGACGGATTGTCTTGCTGCACGAGAGATTTCTTTTATGGTAGATTGCAGTGATAAATCTCCTGGATATAAATTTGCGGAAGCTGAGGTCAAAGGATATCCAATTCGATTAGAGATTGGAAAAAGAGATCTAGAACAAGGAGAAGTCACGATTGTCAGAAGAGATACATTAGAAAAGATAAAGGTAGCAAAAGATGAAGCGGTAGACAAGATAGAAGGTCTTTTAGAAACCATCCAAAAAGATATGTTGGAAAAAGCACGTGTAAGACGTGACTCTATGATTTATGAAGCAAAAGATTATCCAGAATTCTTAAAGATTGCGAAAGAAAAAACAGGATTTATTAAGAGTAAGTGGTGTGGAGAAGGAACTTGTGAAGATAAGATTAAAGAGGATACCACTTATAAATCTAGATGTATTATTGATGAATGCCATGATGGAAAATGTGTTTGTTGTGGGAAAGATGCAAAATATGATATTTATTGGGGAAAACAATATTAGGAGGAAATATGATAGAAGAGATATTAGAGAGTACTGAAATGGAAATGGTAGAAGCCATCGACAATATGGAGAAAAGATTTACCAATATTCGGGCAGGGAGAGCGAATCCTGCTATGTTAGATGGGGTATTGGTTAATTATTATGGAGCACCAACTCCCCTTAAACAGTTAGCGACAATCTCTATACCAGAAGCTAGACAGTTATGTATTAAGCCTTTTGATAGAAGTTCTATTAGTGCGATTGAAAAAGGCATTTTTGAGGCTAATATTGGTATTACTCCCAATAATAATGGAGAGGTCATCATTCTAAATATTCCAGCGCTTACTGAGGATACGAGAAGAGAATATGTAAAACAAGCCAAAGGATATGCGGAAGATTGCCGTATTGTCTTAAGAAATATTCGTCAAGAAGCCAATAAAGCGATTGCGAAGACGGAATCTACAGAAGATGAAAAAAAATTAGGCGAAGAAAACGTTCAAGATTTAATTAATCAATACAATAAAGAAGTAGATGAAAAATTTAAAGTAAAAGAAACGGAATTAATGAGTGTTTAACTCATCTTTTTTGATGAAGTATGTTATAATGAAGATGGTGAATCGTATGAATCTATTTTTAAAAAAATATTTTGGGGCTATACTATCTTCAGTCATCCTTCTTATGTTTTTAGGATCTACCTTTTATTCCCTTTTAAAATATGATCAAGATTATGAAGAAATTCAAAAGGAACAAATTCTAGAACAAATTCGTATTTATTGTGATCCTATTCCTTCTGAATACGAAGAACTTTGTGCTTCCTTCGAAGAAACTTTAAAAGATGTTTCTGGTGCTCATTTTCTAGATAATTATGATGGAGGAAAACTATATCAATTATTAGCAGGAGAAGAAGGCGTGATAGATGAGGAGTATGAAACAGAACGTTTTTATGACGAGTTTAGTATTGTTCTCACACTCTTGATTGCAGTATCATCGATTTATTTATGGCATATGAAAAAGAAAAAAGGGAGACTCAAAAATGAATTCGTTCGTATCTCTTATCAAAAATGGTTCCGAAACAATTATTTCGCAGGGGCTGTGATAGCGATGATTCCAATTCTTTTTTTGGTAATGGCTTATCTTTTATGCTATGTATTTACAAAGACACTTCCATCTTCTGAACTATTGCCTTATGGGATTCATTTTCTAACGCTTTTCCTATTTGCCTTAGGCATCTACCATTTAGCGCTAATAGCTGATAGGAAGAGTAAAAACTTTTTTCTTACGATGCTTATCTTTTTCGCTTTATTTGTATTATGCGATATTGGAAACTCGCTCATCAGGCGTTTGGTTTACCATATTGGCTGGACAAATTATCCAGAATTAGGCGATATCTTTACTTTTAGTTATTTTCAAACTGCTGACTTCTATTTTCCTCTTTTCATGGTTCTTTTCTTTTCCTTGATAACGTTTGGAATCGTTTGTTTATGTTATAAAAATAAAGAGAGGGTGTTGATAGATAGTGAAAGAAATTAGACTTTATACCAAAAATGATGTAGGATTTCTTTTAACATTGCTTTCTATTGTTGCTTTAGAGATTATGAATCTTTTAGATATTGTCAATAGTAATTTTTCTTTTGATTATACCAGTTATTTTTCTTCTCATTTTCAAATGATTCTGTTTCCTGTTTTTTTAATTATGATTTATATGACGATTCAAGTGTGTAGATACCACGATTTAGATACGGTATGGATTTTACGGTACAAAGATCGCTCTTATTATGTGAGGAGACTTCTCAAAAAAGTTTGGATTCATAATGGCATTGTTTACTTTTTTATCATCTTGATTACTTGCCTTATTTCCTATATTACTTTTCTAGTAGCGGGGACAAATGCCTCTATTTTTGAAGGAACTTATTTAGAAGGATTAGGAATTCCATATTGTATATTCGAAACGATAAAATATTATTTCTTAATGCAATTGCTCCTTAGTATATTTGTTCTTCTCTTAAAATACTTGCCGAAGGTAATTTCTTATATATCCCTTGTCATAATTTTGTTCTTTAGTTTTTCATCCATCGAAAATGTACCTATCAATGGGATAAAAGATATGATTTTAACTCCTAATGGATATATTTATAGTCAGCGATTCCAAAACTTTTTCCTACAAATAGGGTTGACTAGTCTTTATCTTTTCTTTTTAAGCCTGATAGGAATCGTGCTATATAGAGTGTTACGTCATCGAAAGTTTGATATTGGATAGGAGGATTTATGAAAATTGAAGTAAAAAAGGTATCGAAAAAGTTTCAAAAAAATGAAGTGTTAAAAGAGACCAGTATGGTTTTTGAAAGTGGAAAAATATATAGTTTAATTGGTCGAAATGGTAGTGGCAAAACGGTTCTTTTAAAAATTTTATGTGGACTTTATTATCCTACGAGTGGGGAAGTTTTATTTGATGGCATCGATTATTTTAAAAAAAATCAGTTTCCTAAAAATTTAGGAGCTTTGATTGAAAATCCTTCTTTTATCGATTCTATGACAGGATTAGAAAACTTAGAAATGCTTGCGAAAATTAACAAAAAGATTGACAAACAGAAAATGATAGAGACCTTAAAATTAGTAGGACTTTATGAAGAACGGAATAAGCTTTATTATAAATATTCTCTAGGAACGAAGCAAAAATTAGGATTAGCGCAAGCACTCATGGAAGATCCAGACATTCTGCTATTAGATGAACCCTTTAACGGGATTGAAGAGGAGACTGTAGAACGATTAAGAAATTACTTGCTAAAGTTGAAAGAAGAGGGAAAACTAATCATTTTATCAACGCATATCAAAGAAGATATTGAAAAAGTAGCAGATATGATTTATCGGGTCGATAATGGAGTGATTAAAGAGGTACACTAATCCCTCTTTTTTAGTTTACTTTCTTTTGATGAATTCCGATAAAATCCGACTATTTTATTTGCACTCATTCTCTATATTTGATATAATGATAAAAGGGTGAGAGATGTGTTAAAGGATGATAAAAATCAAATTGACCGTCACGCAGTAAATGAAGTGATTGGTCTTACTAAAAATATTTTAAAAGTATTGCTTGTCTTAATGATCATTTTAATTTCATGGGTGACTCTTGTCATTATTCGAGAGTTAAAACTTGCGAGTATTTTTATGACCATTCTAGAAATTGTGAGTCCTCTATTTATCGGTATTTTGATTGCTTGGCTCTTCAATCCATTTGTCAAATGGTTACAGAAGAAAAAGGTAAAACGATTATTTGGTGTTATTATTTCGTATGCCTTATTAATAGGTGGAATAGCTCTCTTTTTTGGAACACTCATTCCGATTCTCTATGAACAAATTTTGGATTTCGCCAATACGTTACCAGGTTTATTTAATACGATTGAATCTTGGATTGATAGTTTCTTATCTCGTTTGGATCATTTGGAATTCTTTGACATGGAAAGCGCTAAAAACGGTATGTTCCAACAGTTAGATGAATTTGGAAATGGTTTATATGAGATGCTTCCTGATTTATTGGTACAAGGAGTTGGCTCTATCATTTCAGTTTTGAGTACGGTTTTAGTAGGATTTGTGATTGGGTTCTTCTTACTGTTAAGTTTTGATGATGTAGAAGAAACGTTTATCTACTTTTTCCCTAAGAAAATGAGAAAGAGTGCGGATTATCTATTTGGAAGAATTAATGAGACATTACGAAATTATGTAGTTGGTGTCTTATTAGATGCGTTAGTTATCTTTGCAATCTGTGCGATTACTTTTGGGTTAGTTGGTTTACGGGCACCACTTTTGTTTGCTATCTTCTGTGCGATTACCAATGTCATTCCTTATGTAGGACCTTATATAGGAGCAGTTCCTGCCGTTATCGTGGGATTTTCGATGAGTCCAACGATTGGTCTTTTAACAGTAGCTTCTATTGTAGTGATTCAATTTATTGAGGGAAATTTCCTACAGGAATACATCTTGAGCAAAACTACCAAGTTACATCCGGTTACGATTATTTTAGGACTTTTAGTGTTTGGACATTTCTGGGGAATTATTGGAATGGCTATTTCTACACCTATTATTGCGATTTTCAAAATTCTCTTCCAGTTTATTGATGAAAAGTGGAAAATATTAGATTATGTAGATGAGGTGGATTAAATGAAAAAAATTGTTGCCATTGTTGGAATGTGTGGAAGCGGTAAATCTGTTGCTTCCGAGTTATTAGAATCTCTTGGATGGAAAAAAGTATACTTTGGCGGAGTAACGATGGAACAGTTACAAAAAGAAGGATTAGAAGTTACTCCAGAAAATGAAAAAATGATGCGGGAGCGCCTTCGCAAAGAACATGGAATGGGAGCATATGCGACCATTTTGTTACCACGGATTCGTTCCTATGCTGAAGAAGAAAATACGGTTTTAGATGGACTTTATTCCTGGGATGAATTAAAAATTCTAAAGGATGAATTAGGGGAACAGATGAAAGTAATTGCGATTATTGCAGATAAAGAATTGCGATATGAACGTCTTGCGAAAAGAGAGATTCGACCTTTTACGAAAGAGCAAGCGATGGCAAGAGATATTGCTGAAATTGAAAATCTTGCGAAAGGTGGACCAATCGCTTTTGCGGATTATTATATCGATAACAGTCATGATATAGAAAGTTATCAGAAACGATTACTTTCCATTCTAGAAGAAATATAGAGGTGTTAAGATGAATCTAAAGGATTTATACATACAGTTTTTTATAGAGAAAGGACATAAACAAATTCCAAGCGCACCAGTTGTACCAGAAAATGATCCAAGTGTTCTATTCAATACAGCAGGTATGCAACCCCTCATTCCTTATTTGATGGGGCAGCCACATCCTTATGGAACGAGACTTTGTGATTATCAAAAGTGCGTTCGTACGAACGATTTAGATGCCGTAGGAGATGTTACTCACCATACTTTCTTTGAAATGTTAGGAAATTGGAGTTTAGGAGATTATTTTAAGCAAGATAGCATTGCTTGGAGTTTTGAATTCTTAACAACTAGACTACATATTCCTCTTGATCGGTTAGCGGTTACTGTCTTTGCTGGAAATGACACGATTCCTTTTGATCAAGAATCTTATGAGAAATGGTTGAGTTTAGGAATTCCAAGTTCTCGAATTGCGAAGACAGTAGAGGATAACTTCTGGATAGCAGGAGAATCTGGACCTTGTGGACCAGATACAGAAATCTTTTATTTCCGTAGTGAAGAAGAGATTCCTACAACCTTTGATCCAGAGGATGACCGTTGGGTAGAAATATGGAACAATGTCTTCATGCAATATTATAAAGATACCGATGGTACTGTGAGTGAACTTCCTCATAAAAATGTAGATACCGGTATGGGTGTAGAAAGAACAACTGCTATTTTAGAGGGAGTAAATGATAACTACCTTTCTAGTATTTTTAAAGATATGATTGATTTAATTGTTCGTATTTCTGGAACTCCTTATGAGGGAGAAGCAAAAAAGAGTATGCGTATTATTGCCGATCACATGAGAACTGCTGTCTTTATTAGTGCTGATCCAGCTGGCATTCGTCCTAGCAATACCGATCAAGGATACATTTTAAGAAGATTGATTCGTCGGGCGATTCGTCATGCGAAGAAATTGAATATGGATATGTCTACTCCTTGGGAGGAAGAAATTGCGACGTTAATTCTTCAAAAATATAAAAGTTATTATAAGGAATTAGAAGAGAATGCTGCTATTGTATTAGAAGTATTGAAAAAAGAAAAAGAGCAATTTAATCGCACGCTAGAAAAGGGATTAAAAGAGTTTGAAAAGGCTACCAAAGATACGACTATAGTCGATGCCACCACTGCTTTCCATCTTTATGATACCTATGGTTTTCCTATTGAACTTACAGTTGAGTTAGCTAGTGAAAGAGGAATTACTGTCGATGAAGAGGGATTTGCTCAAAAGTTTAAAGAACACCAAGAGTTATCTCGTACTGCTTCTGCTGGTAAATTTAAAGGTGGTCTTGCTGGAGATGGAGAAATGGAAACGAAATATCATACAGCTACTCATTTATTAAATGCTGCTTTGAAAGTAGTTGTAGGTCCAGATGTTCACCAGAGAGGAAGCAATATTACTGCAGAGAGAATGCGCTTTGATTTTAGTTGTGATCATAAATTATCAGATGAAGAAAAAAAGAGAACAGAAGATTTAGTGAATCAATGGATTCAAGAAGGTCTAGATGTTACCGTTAAAGAAATGAAAAAGGAAGATGCGATTGCGAGTGGAGCAGAATGCATGTTCATTGAAAAATATCCTGATGTAGTAACAGTTTATGAAATTGGAACCGTCTCTCGTGAATTGTGTGGGGGACCACATGTTCACAATACAAAGGAGTTGGGTACCTTTAGAATTAAGAAAGAGGAAGCTAGTAGTGCTGGTGTCAGAAGAATTAAAGCAGTACTAGAGTAGGAGGATAATATGAAGGAAAGAGTTTTAAAAATTGTTGCGGTTATGCTATGCTTTGCCATTGTATTAGTGGGAATATCATTATCCCTAAAAGCGCAAAAAGAGGAAAAAGAAGAAACAAATTCGAATACCAATTCAGGCGAAAAGACAGATGCTATGCAATTCAAAGAAGAATATGAAGCACTCAATGGTCAAGAGAATACAGCCAATCAAAAAAAATACTTATCGATTACGATTCCAGAAGATAATCCTATGAAATATACATCTTTAGAAGAAGTATTAGAACTTTTAGATCATGGAACAGGAATTATCTATTTTGGTAGACCAAATTGCCCATGGTGTCGAAATGCCGTTCCTGTACTAGTGGATGCCGCTCAGGAAAATGGTGTAAAAGATATTTTCTACTATAATGTGAATGAAGTGAAGAATGAATGGGCAGTTCAAGATGGTAAAGTAGTGAAGACGCAAGAGGAAAAAGAAGGTTACTATGATTTACTTGCTGCTCTTGATAAGTATTTAGACGAATATACTGTTACAGATGAAGAGGGAAAAGAGTATTCTGTTGGAGAAAAGAGAGTATATGTTCCTATGGTTGTCTTCATCAAAGGTGGTAAAATTGTTGGTACACATGTAGGAACGGTTATTTTATCAGGAACTCAAACAGCATACGATGAACTTTCAAGTGATCAAAAGAAAGAACTTCGTGATATCTATACGAAGTATATCGATGAAGTGATGGAACCTGATTATTGTGATGAGGACTGTTAATGAATTTTCAATTAAAATGTGAAGAAGAATTAAAGCAGATTCAAAAAAGAAGAGATATTCCATCTCTTCTTCTTCATGCTTGTTGTGCTCCTTGTAGCAGTTATGTATTAGAATATTTAAGTTCTTATTTTCATATTACGATTCTCTACTATAATCCGAATATCTATCCAGAAGAAGAGTATCAACGCCGATTATCCGAACTACGAGTATTCTTAACCAAAATACCTCTTTCTCATCCTGTATCCCTAGTGGAACTTCCTTATGAACCACAAGAGTATAATCAAAGTATTGCTGGATTAGAAGAATTAGGAGAAAGAAGTAGACGTTGTTATCAATGTTATGAATTTCGTCTTAGAAAAGCTTGTTGCTATGCGAAAGAACATCACTTTGATTATTTTACTACAACCTTATCCATTAGCCCTTATAAAAATAGTGATTGGATTAATGAAATCGGAGAAAATTTATCCAACGAATATTCTGTTCCATATTTCTATGCGGATTTTAAAAAGAAAAACGGTTATCAACGTTCTATTGTTTTATCCAAGGAATATGGATTGTATCGGCAAGAGTATTGTGGATGTCGTTTTTCGAAAGAAGCACGCGAACAAAAAGAGAGGTAACCTCTCTTTTAAATTTCATGACATTCATCCACACCCACAGATAGGTACATTTGCTTCATTGTTGTGAGGGTATATTGATAATTATCATTTAAGAATACTTGAATATCTTCATTATCTTGAGATAATTCTTCCAAATTAAATTTGGTATAGTCAATCGTCGTATCCACAATTAATTTATTTCCGGTAATCTTTGCACTTGATTCATATCCACCATATTGACTAACGATATCAGCGTTCTTTTCGGTATTATTTAAAGTATTTCGTAGAGCTTCTTTATCATTAGAAGAGATAATTTGTTGGGATACTAACTTAGTGACAACCCCATTCTCATCGGCATATATAACAAATTTAGAACTCTCTACATATCCTTGCTCTTTGTAATCTTTATCGACACTACAAACCATTTGTGCACCTTTTTCATCTAGAACAATTTGACTGGATAAATTGGCTGATAACTCTTCTTTTTGTTCTTCTTCACATCCTGTCATAAGAAGAAGAATCAATCCTGGTAATACCCATAACATTCTTTTTTTCATATCATCACCACCACCATTATAGCATAAAACTGATAAGAGAGAAAATCTATTTGTAAAAAAAGAGATTGTTTTTCCTGTAAAGGAAAGTTTCTTTCATTGCGTAAAGATTGGTTTCTTGGTATAATGATACTAGGAGGTCTTATGAAAGTATTAATTGCAACCGAAAATAATACCAAAGTAGAAGCATGTCAAAATGCTTTTAGTACTTATTTTGAGAATGTCGAGGTAGAGGCAGTTTTTGTTCCCTCAGAGGTCAGTGAGATGCCTTTAAATGATGAGATTGGAAACGGTACGAAGAATCGTATTAAAAATTTAAAACAGTATGCTTTGGAACACCATCTAGATGTTGACTATTATGCAGCGGTGGAATCTGGCATTCATAATTATTTTCAACATTGGATGATTACTAGTGTAGCAGGAATTGAAGATAAAGAGGGGAATACTAGTTATTCGACGAGTGCGAGTTATCCGGTTCCAAGAGAGTGTGTAGATGAAATTATTCGCGATGGTTTAGGAGTTGTGATGAATCGTATTTTTGCGGATGATGATTCCGGACATCATAAAGGAGGCATCGGATTTTTAACGCATGGAAAGTTGACTCGTAAAGATTTGATTCAAGAATCCTTTATGACAGCTTTAATTCATTTTATTAACGATAATTGGTAAAAATGGAATCATTTTTCACAGAAATAACACAATGCTTGTATATAATGAGTTTGTTAGCTGAAAAACATAAGTGTGAAATACTCCTCTCACTTATTACTTTTCTACTACAAACCTTATTAGCAAGTTTTTTTGTTAATACTCCAGCTAACAAAAAAAGAAGAGAAATCTTCTTTTTTTCACGTAAAATCCATATTTATTGTATAATATGAAGAAGAGGTGACATATGAAAGTTTTAGTAGTAGATGATGAAGAATTAATCCGTCAGGTCATACGGGAATATTTAGAGGCTTCCTCTTATGAAGTCTATGAAGCAAAAGATGGAATAGAAGCTATCCATGTCTTAAAAGAAAGTAGAGTGGATTTAGTTATCTTGGATATTATGATGCCGAATATGGATGGTTATACAACTTTAAAAGAGATGAAAGAGATTCAATCTGTTCCCGTTATTATGTTATCTGCTAGAAAAGAAGAATATGATAAATTACTCGGCTTTGAATTGGGCATTGATGATTATTTAACGAAACCATTCTCACCGAGAGAATTGATGGCTCGCGTAAAAGCGGTTTTACGGAGAGGAAAGAAAGAACCAGAAGATGTCTATATTCGACGGGACTTTGTCTTAAATTTTCAAGGGCATTCTTTAAAGATTGCAGGGGAAGAAGTAAAATTGACTCCTAAAGAGTACGAATTGCTTGTCTATTTTATTGAAAATGAACATATAGCATTATCCCGAGAACAATTATTGAATAAAGTATGGGGATATGATTTTTATGGAGATGATCGAACGATTGATACGCATATCAAGATGCTTCGAAATAATCTAGGAAAGTATCGAGATTGGATTGTGACGGTGAGAGGAATGGGATATAAATTTGAAAGCGAAGAGTAGAACACTCCATAGTCAGATTTGGGTTTTCTTACTTCTTTTTTCAACATTCATTTTAATTTTCTTATGGCTGATTCAAATTCTCTTTTTTAATACTTATTATGAATCTCATAAGAGTAAAGAATTAAAAGAGGCAACCTTAGAACTACAATCTCATTATGGAGAGGAAAATTTTCAAGAGTTTTTAGATCGACTATCGTATGATGAGGGGATTTGTATCGATATTGAAAAAAATGGTTATATTTCGTATCGTACCTTTAGTTTCAATCGAGGATGTATGGTAAAAGGGGATAGTCAGTACTATCGTCAAGACTTTAAAAAGAGTGGAGAAGAATTAAAAGCATACAAATTAGATAATCCGAAGTTTGAAAATGAAATTCTCATTTATGCGGTTCAGTTAGATTCTAATACCTATGCCTATGTGAGTACATCGATAGAACCATTAGATTCTGCGACACGATTACTTCGTAAACAATTTCTCATTATTTCCATTTTTATTCTTTGCCTATCCATTTTAATTGCCTATTTCTTATCGAAGATGATCTCTAGACCAATGGAACGTATCAGTAGACAGGCATCGGATATTGCGAATGGAAACTTTCAAGAAACGTTCCATTCTAATAGTGAGATTAAGGAAATTCGAATGTTGGAAAACAGTCTAGAAGAGATGAAAGAGGAATTCCAAAAGACAGAGGAATTGCGAAGAGACTTGATGGCGAATGTGAGTCATGATTTAAAAACACCACTGACGATGATTAAAGCGTATGCTGAAATGGTTCGAGACTTAACTTATAAAGATAAAAAGAAAAGAACAGAAAATCTCAATGTCATTATTGAAGAAAGTGAACGGTTAAATGCTTTGGTAGATGATATTTTGACACTTTCTAGTATGCAAGCAGAAATGATACCATTAGAATATCATGAATTTTCACTAGATGAACTGATGAATAGTATTGTTGAACACTTTCATGTATTACTGAAAGAAGAGAACTATCAGATTCTTTATGAACCAGTTCCTTGTCATGTATTAGCGGATAAGAAAAGAACAGAACAAGTGATTTATAACATCATCAATAATGCCATTAACTATACGGGAGAAGATAAGAAAGTGATGATACGAGTTCAAGAACAAAAAGATACTGTTCGTGTAGAAATTCAGGATACAGGGGTAGGAATTCCTGAGGAAGAACGAAAGAATGTATGGAATAAGTATTATCATTCTGCTAAAAAACATAAACGAAATCGAATTGGTACGGGATTAGGACTTTCGATTGTTAAAAATATTTTAGAGAAAAACGGTCTGCCTTATGGAATAGAATCCGGTAAGCCAACAGGAACTATTTTCTATTTTGAATTGCGAAAAGCAAATCCAACAGAGAACAAGTAAATTTACTTGTTTTTTTGTTCTTATTTGTGATACAATAGTGATAAGTTGGATAGGAGGACGAAGTATGTCTAAAAAGGGATTTACGCTAGTGGAATTGCTTGGTGTGTTAGTACTGTTATCTGTCATTGTGGTTGTTGCTTTTCCTAGTATTTTAGGAACTATTCAAGGTACTAAAAAACAGATTGATGATGCGACCGAGCGCTTGTTAATTGCGAATGCGAGAAGTTATGTTACCGATACCGAACCTGCTGCGTCAGGATGCGTTACTGTCCACACTTTAATTGAGGAAGCTTATACGGAAACTCCTATTGCCAATCAAGATAGTGAAAAATCAGAGACGATTGCCAATTATTGGAGTGTTAGTTACGAGTATCAAAATGGAAAATATGTGAATTTTCAAGTAAGGGAAACAGGATGTTAGAACGACTAGAACTATTAGTAGGAAAAGAGAATATAGAAAAATTAAAAGAGGCTCGCGTTTTAGTTATTGGTATAGGTGGCGTAGGAGGATATGCTGTTGAAGCATTAGCGCGTTCTGGTATTGGAAATCTTTTTCTCATTGATCATGATGTCGTAGAAGAGAGTAATATTAATCGACAATTGATTGCGTTACAAAGTACGATTGGTCAAAAAAAAGTAAATGTCATGCGAGATAGAATTCAAGATATGGGATTGAACACGAATGTCCAAGTTGCAGATACTTTTGTTGATTCCAAAAATCTAGAATCCTTTTTATCTTCTGTCGATTATGTGATAGATGCTTGTGATACTCTTTCCACCAAGTTTACCATTATAGAACAATGTCTTGCTAAAGGAATTCCTTTTATTTCTTCTATGGGAACTGGTAATAAATTAGATCCTTCTCTTTTCAAAATTATGAGGTTAGAAGATACGAGTTATGATCCTCTTGCCAAGAGACTTCGTAAGATGGTGAAGGATTCTCATGTAAAGGGAAAAATTATGGTTGTTTCTAGTAGCGAACCCAAACAACAAGAGGGAAAGAAAGTCATTCCTTCTAATGCCTTTGTTCCTGGTACTGCTGGACTATTGTGCGCAAGTTATATTATCCGTCAAATCATAAGTAGGTGATGCCATGAATAGTTTAAAAGAGGAAGTTAGAAAATTTACAGGGAAAGTTTTATGTATTGGTACTTTTGAGGATAGTATCCTATATTCCTTAAGAAAGAATCATAAAGTAGAAGTTTATACCATTGAAAGAACTGTTTCTAAAGGTGGTTTGTTCCGTCGTCAATCGAAGACTCGATTACAGGATGGAAAAAAGGTAAACATGAAAAAGTTACGAAAACGGTTTAAAAAGAAGTCCATTGATTATATGTTATGTAATATCAATGATATCTATGAATATTTTAAGTACTTTCTCTATGATAGTGTCTATATCAATAAAAAAGAATTATATGTGTATGGAGAATCGAAGTACATTGATCCTAATGTGTTAGCGAAACGGTTTCAAAGATACCATGCGACGGTGGAGGTTTCTCATAGTGGAGACAAATTTCTCCTCATCGTCCATAATGAACACAGTAAAGGAAATTGGTTGAAAGCCAAATTCTATGTCATCGTAGATACTTTCCATAATATGGGAGATATGATATCTGCGGCTTTGATTAGTTAGAAGGTGAAGAATGAAAATTATTGTCAGTGATTTTGATGGCACCTTATTTGGTGATGACTTTGAAGAAAATAGAAAAGCAATCAATGATTTTGTTCATCGGGGAAACTTATTTATCATTGCCACGGGAAGAGCGATGAACTATCTAGCAGAAGATTTGAGTATGATTGATTTAGAGTGTGAGTATTATATCTGTAATGATGGAGCTGTTATCTTTGATAAATATTTTAATGTTCTCTATCGAAAAGATATTAATCAAAATGTCGTTAGACCAATTTATTATCTGTTAAAAGATGATGATAACATGTTGGAGACATTTATTGATACGAGTCATGGATATGTGACAGATACGAGTAAATGTGCGAATGGGATTATTGCAAGACCATATGATAAAGATGCAGCCTTAGTAACTTTAGATGTGATATTGAGAAAATATCCAGAGGTTCATGGTTATATGAGTACTAATTGGATTAATCTCTTTGATAAAGAGGTATCCAAAAAAGCTGCAATTGATTACCTAGTAGATACTTATCACTACAATCCATCCGATATTTATACGATTGGGGATGGAATGAATGATTTTCAGATGATTGAAGCCTATCAAGGATATTTGTTACCGCATAGTATGAAAGATTTAATGCCGGTTGCGAAAGGAACCGTATCTAGTATTAAAGAATTAATTACATTATTAGACCAAGAAACAGAAGAGGAAGAAGAGTGGTAATTCTTCTTTTTTTTGACATATTTTTTCTTGTCTTTGTATTATAAATAATAAGGAGGGAAAATATGGCAAAACATTTTCAAACAAAACGACATTTGCGAAAAAAGTGGTTGTTAGAATATTTGTTTTTCATTGCGTTAGCGTATTTGATATTGAAACTCTGTATTTATTCGTTAGTCAATATTCCTGTAGATTCACTTCTGCAAATAGAGACCATCGGTCAACAATTTTATGGACAATTGAAAGATAAGACGATCAATAATCCTATTTTTCTATTGAATTATCACGGCGAGCCAAAACAAAACGGCAATGAATTACCTGTGATGAACGAAGAGACAAATATCAAAAAAGTTTATCTTTATAGTACCCATGATACGGAAAAATATGCGACGAAACAAACAATACTGGATGCTTCTAAATATTTAGAACAAGCTTTAAGTAAACAAAATATTCAAGTGGTTAGAGAAACGGGAAGTATTGCTGAATTTATGAAAGCCAATAATTATGACTATACTGCCAGTTACAAGGCTAGTCGTTACTTCATAGAAGAAGAAATGTCTAAGAATACGTATGATTTAATCATTGATGTCCATAGAGACGCAATCAGTAAAAAGAATTCTACTTTGACTATGAATGGTAAAAGTTATGCCAAGATACTATGGGTGATTGGAAAAGAACATGAGAATTATCAAAAAAATTATCAGGTAGCCTATGCTTTACATCAAAAATTACAAAAAAAATATCCAGATTTAAGTAGGGGAGTATTACTACAGAGTGGACCTAATGTGAATGGGATATACAATCAAGACCTAAACGATCACATCATTCTGTTAGAACTCGGTGGGAATCAAAATACTTATGAGGAGGTCCAAAATACGATTGATTTACTAGCGCCACTAATAGGAGAATATCTTTATGAGCAGACGATATAAAGTATTTAAATGGACCTTTTTATTTTTCTTTGTTACCTTTCTTACTCTCTATTTTTCACAATTAACTGGTTATTATGAATATCAAAATTATACCAAAATGACTCTGACAAAAGAGCAGATTCAAAAATTTGAACAGGATGTCAAAGAGGGAAAAGAAATCGATATTGAAAACTATGTAGTCAATACTGATAAAAATTATCAAAATCGATTTTCCAAAGTAGGATTACAGTTATCGCGAGGAATTAGTACCATTGTCGAAAAGAGTGTGATTAAGATTTTTGGTACAATATCTGGTTTTGTAAGTGAATAAAATATGATATAATGAGTATGGTGATAGTATGTTGTTAAAGAAACAGAATTGGTGGGTTTGGTTAATTTTATGGATAGTGTCGGGTGGTGGACATGCCGTGTTTTTATCCATCTTACTAGATAATTATGATGAAGAGGCATGGTATGCGCAGAAGAAAAATTGGATTTTAGGACTGGTTTGTTTGCTCATTCCATTTGGCATTATGCTATTTGTCTTCTTAATCGATATGTTAATTCAGGCCGCTGCTAAATTAGAGGTACCTGGAAAAGAATGGTATTTATCTCCTTTTGTATGGATTGCTTGTCTCATTGTTCCTATTTTTGGTTGGATAGCCTTTGTGATTGCTTTCCTTTATTTAGAGATTGCCACACTCGTTGCGCTAGCGCATGGAAAAGGAGAAAAATATTTAGAAAATAAAGAAAAAGACATTGAAAATATCTAATTTTGTGGTACAATAGATGTCATATATTCAGGAGGGTAACAATGGAAAGAGAAATATTAAATATTGCTATTAGTGGAGAAGAAAAAAATAAAAATGAGATTATCTATAACAACATCGTAGATGCGATGGACAATCTAAAAATGACGAAAGAGGAACAGATTGAGTATTTAAAAACGAAAGTTTCTAGTATGGAAAGTGATTATCAAAATAATATTGCTATTTTTATTACGATTGTCATTTCTTTCTTATTGTTGGGATTAGGTCTTTATTTAGTAGCAACGGAACAAGTATTATTGGGTGTAATTCTCGTGTTAATCGCATTTTCTCTTGCTATTACGAAGTTATTATTGACACTTAGAAAATACACTTCTATTCGCTCTAAAAAGTATATTGAGTTGGAATCCTTAAGAAACAATTTAAATTCCATTTTAAAATAAAAGAAATAGAATATCGGATATTCTATTTTTTTTGGTTCTATGTTAAAATATTACTAGGTGATTGGGATGGAACAAATGACAAGAAGTGAACTTCGACAAAAGATTATGACAATTCTTTATCAAATTGGTGTATATCAGAGTAATAAAATCGAATATGAGATTGATCAAGTGATTCAAGGAGTATTAGATATCGATAATGAATTTGTAAAAAACTGTGTATACGGTGTCATTACCAATCAGAAGGATATCGATGAGATAGCGAATCAATATCTTCATAAATGGACGATTTCTCGTTTAGGATATACTGATCAAGCCATTTTAAGATTAGGTATTTATGAGTTATTATATACAGATACTCCCGAGGTAGTGGCTATTAATGAGGCCATTGAATTAGCGAAATCTTATAGCGATGATGATGTACGAAAAATGATTAATGGTGTATTAGATAAGGTATATCACCAAAAGGTGGATCATGAATCCTAATACTTCTAAATATTTAACGGTTACCGCTATTAATCGTTATTTAAAAGATCAGTTTGATCGGAATGAACATTTACGAATGGTCTTTTTAAAAGGAGAGATATCAAACTTTAAAGATCATACGACAGGTCATCTTTATTTTTCATTAAAAGATGAAAATAGTAAAATTAATGCTATTATGTTTAGTAGGAATGCGGCTAAATTGAAATTTAAACCAGCAGATGGTACGAAAGTGTTAGTCGTAGGAAGAATTGGTATTTATGAAGCAACGGGTAGTTATCAAATCTATGTGGAAGAGATGCAAGAAGATGGGGTAGGAAACCTATATATTGCCTTTGAACAATTGAAAGAAAAACTTTCTAAAGAGGGTCTTTTTGATCCGAAGCATAAAAAGGCACTTCCTCGTTATCCTACACGCATTGGGATTGTTACCGCCCCAACAGGAGCAGCGATTCGGGATATTCTATCGACTATCAAAAGACGATTTCCAATGTGTGAGACCATTCTTTTTCCTAGTTTAGTACAAGGAGAGTATGCTGCTCCAGATATTGTTCGGAATATTAAGAGAGCAGCTAGTTATCCGATTGATTTATTGATTGTAGGTCGTGGTGGAGGTTCTATTGAAGATTTATGGGCTTTTAATGAAGAAATAGTAGCTAGAGCTATCTATGAATCAGAAATTCCTATTATAAGTGCGGTAGGACATGAAATTGATTTTACGATAGCGGACTTTGTAGCCGATCATCGAGCGCCTACTCCAACAGGAGCGGCTGAGATGGCTGTTCCCAATGTTGTAGACTTACTCAAATATACGCATCAATTACAAATTCGATTGAGTGAGGCTATGACAAAGAAAATCAAATATCAAGCCTTAACACTAGAATCTATCAAGAATTCTTTCGTGATAAAAAGTCCAATGATTCTATTTGATAATAAACGACAAGGACTTGATTTATTACATACAAAATTAGTGGAGAAAATGAATGATTATGTAGAGAAGAAAAGGGGATTGTTAGAGCAATATCAAAAACATTATTTACTGAAAAATCCAAAACTTCTCTATGAACCAATGATTCTAACTTTACAGGGTCATGTTTCAACATTGCATAAAGCGATGCAAAAGCAAATAGAACTGCGAAAAGTATCGATGGTTCATGATATCCAAAAATTAGAATTAGTAAATCCTTTAGGCGTCTTAAAACGGGGCTATACTGTAACTTATCAAGGAGATCGTGTAGTTAAAGGCATTCAAGATATAGAGGATCAAAAACCATTACAAATTCATTTTTATGATGGATTGGTAGAAGCAACTGTATGGAAAAAGGAGGTCAAATAGATGGCAAAAGAAAAAACAGAAAAATTTGAAGATAAAATGAAAGAATTAGAAACCATTATCAATGAGTTAGAAACAGGGGAAATCGATTTAGATTCCTCTATTGAAAAATATATGAGAGCGATGAAATTAGTGGAAGAATGTGACGCTAAATTAAAGTCTATTGAAGAACAAGTAAATCAAATTGTGAAAGAAGACGGTACGTTAGAAGAGTTTCATTATGAAGAAGAGGAATAACTCTTCTTTTTTTCCCCAAAAAAAAATAGAACCGAAGTTCTATTTGACCATCCAAGAATTTGGTAAGTATCTTTCTCCTTTTACGGCATAGCCACTTGGATTATTAATGAGTTTTCCATTGATAACTAGAGTAGAAGAACCTCCACCATCAAGATTAGCAGCATTATAGGCTTTATATTTTTGAAGTAGGGTAATCATATCAGCGATGGAAATTCCTTCACTATTGTTAGCCCCTCTACCATCGATTACCAGGAATAAGACAATACCGTCTTTTCTTTGCGCAATCGCCGTTCGGTTTGCAATTCCCCAACCACCATTCCCTTTTACTGTGGCAGGTTTTCCATTGACAATTAAGAATGGACCAAATGTCATAGCATCCCACATTCCGTTTTTAATAGCAGTTTGAGCACTATCTGTCGTCAACATCAAAACGTGATTCTTGGTAAATCCAACAAGGCCTCCACCATGGGTATTTCGACTACCAACCGATGTTACTTTTCCATTTTGAATAACCGTTCCAGTCGCTGTCATATGACCACCCGCATAAGAAAATCCACTGGCGTTAATTGCGACAATTGCATTGTTTTCTTGCGACATTTGCGTAAGTTTTTGTCCGTAACTTTTAGAAGAAGAAACGAGCGAAACACGCGCAGCATCATAGATGACTACTAAATATCCACGGTAATCTTTCTCATCAATTTCTACCACTTTATATAGATCATTACCCTCATCTCGTTTTAGAATTTGTTCTTCAAAGCGAGATTCATAAGTATCGGTTTTTGTATCATGAAAGGTAATGGCATCGACATCCGTATTATCACTGAATTCTTCTACGTTATTTTTCGTTAATACTCTATCAATATCTTCTTTAGAATAAAGCACATTGGCAAAATATTTATGATTCCCAGTCGCTAAAGCAGTCGTAATCCACCAAGTTTTGAAGTTAGGAACCATATAAACAACGATGAAGAATGCTACCGCTAATAAATCAAAGAATCCACAGATGATTGTGAAAATGGATAATTTTTTCTTTTTGGTTTTCTTTTTCTTAGGAGTAGGGGACTCTTTTTTCTTTTTGTTCTTTGATTCTTGTTTCTCTTCTTTAGAGGATTGTTCTTTTCTTTTTTCTTTTTTTATCTGTTTTTTGTCTTTTTCTTTCGTTTGTGTCATTCTTCTAAACCTCCTAATTCATAAGGGGATAAATAGTTTCCTTTGCCACCGGTAATGGTAACTTTATCTTTCATATAGAGAACCGGTCTAATGGCTAAGGTTTGGGTTACACTATCTTCAAACATCGCATGCGCATCATTTACCGTATAGATACTCATCTCATTATTAGGACTCGTTGTCATTAAGAAAGTATTCGTAACCTCAAAAGCAAATGGCTCTGCGACAGATAGAAATCCTACGTGTAAAGTTAATTTGTCATCTAGACAAACCCGATAGTTATTATCAGTTAAGGAATAAGTACCTGTATAGAAGTTTCCTTCTGTTAAAAGATTATCGTTGTTGATTTTGCGATAATAGTCATGATTTAAATCGTATAGTAAATTATCTTCCTCTGTTTCATTAAAATCATTAGAGTATTTAGAGAAGTAGGCGAGTTTACATTCTCCTTGTTTCTCCTGTAGACAGGATTCACTTGCGATTTTTACTTTTCCCTCTTGTTTGGAAATAATTCGCCATAATTGATCTTGATAACGGATATATTCTCCTACATAACTATCTTGTAAGGTTTTGACGTCTCTTTCTTCGATGAGATAAGGGTCTTCGGAAGTACCATTTCCAGATAGAATAACGGTATCGCCAGATAGGGTAATGACCGGTCTAATTCCATATTTAGCACTATAACTATCGGTTCCAATTAATCCGTCTTCAGCAATATACCACGCCGTACTACTATCATAACTATTAGTAGTCCAAAAATTCGTACCATTATTGAGGTAACTTTCAGTTGCATCGGCTTCCATATAATCGTAGACACTTAGTAGACCAATCTTATAATCTTTATTTCCTTCAAAGCATCCAGCAACTTCAATTTCTGGAAATTTATCTAAACAAATTTTTGTTGTAAGAAGTTCATCTGATTCCAAGGTGTCTTCAAAGATACCACTGTGCTTACTATCATCATGATTTAACCAAGATAGAATATAATTTTGTAGAGAACCACCATACGGTAAATAGGTAATTGCTTCTTCTGTTACCATCGTAACAGAATTATCTTCATTAATTCGGACAATTCTCCAAAGATATCCTCGATATTGAAGATAGTTATTATCTGCATTTCCCACATAACGATAAATATCATTCGTTTCTATTAAAACTTTTTTCGATGTATAAGTATCATCTTCCTGCTTTAGACGGGTAGCTAAATGGGAAGATAATTCGATTGGGCGATCATTTTCTATTTTATAGTGGATGAGTCTAGTAAGATAGTAAATTCCAACTGTTAGTAGGAATACTACACTCATTAGATTAAAGATTGCTTGCTTTTTTACGCGTACTTTTTTCTTCTTTTTCATAACTTCCCTCGCTTAATCATAACTTTACTCATTATACCAAAAAATACATATTTAGACAATCATTTCTTTACGTATGTCTTTTTTATGATATGATATTAACAGAAAGTAGGAAGTGACATGGCGAAATTAGATAAGAAAAAATTCAAAAAAAATATCGGCACCTTGTTTGCCATGGTACTTGCGATAGTGGTACTGGTGTTAGCAGAATATTTCTTTACCCCTAAAGAATCGAGTACGGAATCGTTGGGAGATCAAGATATCGCTATTTCGACTCTGGTGATTAATGAAATTATGACATCGAACAAGGGTGCTTACGTAGATAGTGAGGGCAATGCTTACGACTGGATTGAACTTTATAATGGTACTGAAGAAGATATCGATTTAGCAGGATATGGTTTAAGTGATGAGGTATCAGGAAACGTCAAATGGATTTTTCCTAGCGTTGTCATCAAGAGTAAAGAATATTTAATCATTTATTTATCCGGTAAAAATGAAGAGGGCTTGTATGCCAATTTTGCTTTAAATAAAGCAGGCGGAGAGACCATCACCCTAAAGAGAAAATCAGGAAAAGTAGTCGATAGTGTTAAGACTACCTCCATTGATAAAAATACAGTCATGGCTCGAAATGAGAAAGGAAAATGGATAGAAACAGCAGAGATTACCCCTGGATATCCTAATAATAAAGAGGGAAGAGATGCTTATTTAAATCCTTCTGACGAAAGTACGGATGCGTTAGTCATTAATGAATTTTTACCAAATAATCAAGGAAATGTCTCTTTTAATTCTCATTTCTTCAGTTATATCGAATTGATGAATCAGGGAGAGGAAACGATTTCCTTACAAGATTATTTCCTATCGAATGATGAAGCAAGACCATTTTTATGGAGATTGCCTGATAAAAATCTAGAACCTGGAGAAGTTTATCTTATCTATACTTCGGAACTTGGAAAAGAGAATCACGCTAGTTTCAGTTTGAAGAAAAAATCCGGGACGGTGTTGTTATCGAAAAAGAATCATATCGTAGAGAAAGTATCTTACACGGATTTGGAGGGGGGAACAGCCTATATTCGCCTTTCCGATAATACTTTTAAAGAGGCTTATAACATTACCCCTGGATATCCTAATACTTCAGCCGGTATGGAAGAATACGTTAAAAATAATCGAAAGAATCCTAGTGATTTAATGATTAATGAAGTAATGAGTTCTAATGATTCTTATTTAGCGCAAAATGGGGGAGAATATTACGACTGGATAGAACTATACAATAATTCTAGCCATACGATTCAATTGAGTGATTATGCTCTTACGACGAGTGATGGAAATAAGACGATGTATGTTCTACCAAAGAAAGAATTAAAAAGTGGAGAATACTATGTCATCATGGCATCAGGAAATACTTCTTATAGCAATTCTAAGTATGATCATGCCAATTTTAAAATATCTGCTACGGAAAGTCTCTACTTATATAAAAATAATGAATTAGTGGATTCTGTATTTGTCGCTAGTATCCCAGTGGGATACAGTTATGGAAGAGGAGAGTCAAGTGGTTTTTACTATTTTTCTAAGCCTACTCCTTTAGCAGCCAACAGCAAAAGTGGAATTTTGGAAATTGCCTATGAACCAGTTTTCAATATACAACCAGGAGTTTATAATGATGTTGAAAATTTAAGCATTGAATTGCAAGGACCAGGGACTATTTATTATACTTTAGATGGATCCATACCAACTACCAGTTCTAAAGTATATAGTAGTCCTATTCTTTTAGATGAGACTACCGTTTTGAAAGCCATTGCCTATGAGAATGGAAAAAAAGCCAGTAAAGTGGTAACGGGAAGTTATATCATCAATGAAAATCATACTTTACCAGTACTATCTCTCAGTTTACCGGATGCTTCTTTTAAAAAGATTAGTAATAATCCTAATAATACTACCTTGACAGTAGCAGCACATGCGGAACTATACGAAAAAGAATCTTCCTTTTCCATCGATTGTGGAATGAAATTATTTGGAGGACAAACTAGATTTATTTCCAAAAAAAGTTTTGCTTTAAAATTTAAATCGGAATACGGTGCATCTAAATTACAATATAAAGTATTTGATAATCGTGATGCGGTAAGTTATGATACGTTAGTCGTGAGAAGCGGTTCTCAAGATTCTGTCGGTTCGATGATTCGAGATGAACTTGCTACCTCTATCATGGATGATTATGGAACAGTCGATGTACAGGCTTATAAAGCGATTGTTCTTTATATTAATGGGGAATACTGGGGTGTTTATTTTCTAAGAGAAAAAGTAGATGAGGAATTTGTCCAACACCATTATGATGTTCCTAGAGAGGGAACCAATATTATTCGGATAGATAACGTCTTAAGTTCCGGTAGTTCAAAAGATTATGTTTCCCTTAGAAACTATATTCAAAATCATAATATGGCTAATGCGGATGCCTATGCTTATGTAGAATCTAAATTAGATATTGATAACTTTATTGATTTTTGGATTGGAGAACTCTATACTACCAATAATGATATTGTGAATACCCGGTATTTTAATAATCCTAAATTAGAGGGTGGAAAAATCAAAATGATTTTCTATGACTTCGATTATGCGTTCTATAATTATTCTAGAAATTATATGAATTGGATGACTTCCCCTAATGGACTAGGAGACTGGGGATATAATAATACGATTTTAAGAGGATTATTGAAAAATAATACTTTCAAACAACGCTTTTTAGATCGATTATCTTACAATATGAAAAATGTGTGGTCTGATGAAATTGTTCTAAAGCGATATCAAGAATTGGTAGATTTGATTAAACCGGAGATGAAAAGAAATCAAAAACGTTGGAAGATGACCTATCAAGAATGGGAAGATAACTGTCAAGAATTGAAAAACTACATCTTAAAAAGAAGAAGTTATCTCATTAATCAAACGAAAAGTTATTTCGGTTTGAGTAGTAAGGAAGTGGAAAAATACTTTGGATAAGAAACGCTATCGTCACGAATTAAAGTTTATCATCAGTCGGAAACAAGCGGAAATCTTAAAGTATCGTTTATCCTTTCTAATGGATATTGATGCGAATTCTGCTAATCCAGATCACACGTATTTCATTCGAAGTCTTTATTTTGATGATATCTATGATTCTGCTTACTATGAAAAAATAGATGGATTAGAAAAGAGAGAGAAATATCGAATTCGTATCTATAACCAAGATGATTCTTTTATTCGTTTAGAACGAAAAGAAAAAAATAGAGATTTAACTTATAAGAAGCAAACGAAAATTACCAAACAACAATGTTTAGAGTTTTTATCAGGAGATTTTTCTCATGTTTCTCTAGAAGAAGATAGTTTGATTCGGGAATTTGCTTTGAAACAAAAACTGCATGAAATACGACCATCTGTTATCGTCGATTATAAACGATTAGCCTATACCTATCCAGTAGAAGATACGCGAATTACTTTTGATGAAGAAATTCAGTCAGGAAGATTTGAACAGAATCTTTTCGATTCTCATTTTCTTTCCTTACCAGTATTAGAACCAGAGGAGGTAGTATTAGAGGTGAAATTTAATAATGCCATTCCTAGTCATATAGCGAGTGTTATTATGACGATACCGATGATTCGTTTAGCAGTTTCTAAATTTGCTTTATGTAGAGAGAAAAAGGAGGGATAACATGAGCTTTTTAGATATGATTAAAAAAAGTGTAATTGAGGAGTTTACAGCCACTTTATCAGCAACGGATATTTTCTTCTCACTATTGACAGCTTTTGTAGCAGCCATTATTATCATTATGATATATAAGAAAACCTATACTGGTGTTTCCTATGCGAAATCCTTTTGCCTATCGATTGTTTTATTAGCGATGGTTACTTCTTTAGTCATTCAAACCATCAATTCTAATTTAGCGCTTTCTTTAGGTATGGTAGGTGCTCTTTCTATTGTTCGTTTTAGAACAGCAGTAAAAGATCCTGTCGATACCATCTTCATGTTCTGGGCTATTACTGTCGGTATTATGTCAGGGGCAGGACTTTATGTCATCACGATTATTGCGACGTTAATGTTAGGTATTTTCTATTTGATTTGTTATATGACATCCTTTAAACCTCATCAAAAGTATCTTTTAGTAATTAAAGGCGAGAAAGATTTTGCTGATAATATCACAAAAATTATGAATAAATCGAAAAAATGTACTTTAAAGACAGAATCTTATAAGGGAAATACGGTCGAATTCACGTATGAACTTGCGACAAAAGATATCTCATCCGAGATTGCCAAACTGAAAGATAAAGAGGAAATTGAAAGCATTCACTTAGTAAATATCGATGGATAGAAAGAAATTTCTATCTTTTTTAATAAAATTTTCACAAAAATTTGACATTTAAAAATTTTTGTGTTATTATAGGCCCCGTCAAAGGGGGAAAAGGTATGAAAAATAAAATATTTTTGATAGTATTTGCAATGTTTGTATTCTTTGTAACAGGAAAGGTATCTGCAACAGATATATATGTAACGGAGAATCAAACGTATAGTGTAATCATTAACTATGCAGATAAAAGTACAAACAAGACATTAGCAGGAGCTACTTTAGCATTAAAAGATGCGAATGGAAACACCATTCACAAATGGACAACGAGTGGAAAGCTTTATCGTATTAGCGGATTAAAAGCTGGAAACTATATGATTACTACAGTAAGTGCTCCAAACGGATACAAGGTAAATAAAAATTTACATTTTGTTGTTTCACCAGGTCAATCAGAAAAGACAATTGTTGTCAGCGCTGAAAAGTCAGAGCAAACAGCTACTACTTACAGTGTAATCATCAACTATGCAGATAAAAATACGAATAAAACATTAGCAGGAGCTACTTTAGCATTAAAAGATGCGAATGGAAATACCATTCATACATGGAGAACTACTGAAAATCTTTATCGTATTAAAGGATTAAAAGCAGGAAACTATGTGATTAGTACAACAAGTGCTGCCAATGGATACAAAGTAAATAAAGATTTACACTTTGTTATTTCAGAAGGTCAATCAGAAAAGACAATTGTTGTTGGTGCTGAACAGTCAGAACAAATTGCTACTTATAGTATCGTTGTAAACTATGTAGATAAAAGCACCAATAAAACATTAGCAGGAGCTACTTTAGCATTAAAAGATGCGAATGGAAATACCATTTATACATGGAAAACTACTGAAAATCTTTATCGTATTAAAGGATTAAAAGCAGGAAACTATGTAATCAGTACAACAAGTGCTGCTAGTGGATATGAAAAAAATAAAGATTTACACTTCGTTATTTCAGCAGGTCAATCAGAAAAGACAATTGTTGTCAGTGCTGAAAAGACTAAACAAACAGCTACTACTTATAGTGTAGTTATCAACTATAAAGATAAAAGTACGAATAAGACATTAGCAGGAGCTACTTTAGCAATCAGAGATGCAAATGGAAATATCCTTCATACATGGGATACTACTACACAACTTTACAGAGTAAAAGGATTAAAGGCAGGAAAATACTCTATCGTTGTTTTAACGGCAGCTAGTGGATATCAAACGAATGATGATTTGAATTTTACAATTTCTGAAGGACAGGCTGAACAAACTATCAATGTAGTTGCTACTAAAACTTCACAAAGTTCTTCTTCTGAAAAAGTAGGAACTATTAAAGTATACAATATCGATGCTACTACCAAGAAAGCTTTAGCTGGTACTACCATTGAATTGAGAGATGAAAATGGTAAAGTAGTTGAGAAATGGGTATCTGGAAAAAGTGCTCATGTGATTATAGGATTAAAACCAGGAAAATATACCGTTGTCGTTGTTGGTGTATCAAAAGGATACGGATTAAATGATGGTGTTATCCCAGTAGATATCATTGAAGAGTGTGATACAATTTCTGAAGTAACGATTTCTCATTCAGCAATTCCAAATACAGGAGATTTAAGCATTATGCTTATTTATGCAGGATTTGCTCTTACTTTAGGAATCGGTGCATTCGGTATGTATAAATTAAGTCATCAAAGCTAAAAGAATACGAAAGTATTCTTTTTTGGTGAAGTAAAGTAAATGTTGGAAAAATTTAAGAGAAAATACAAGTTATATAATTAATTTGTATTTTTTTACATTCTTTTTTATGAATTTGCATTTTTCTTAATTTTGTGGTAATATAAACGCTACCAATGAGGGAATAGGGGGGATATTTATGAAACAACAGTGTTTTTCTAATCAAAATGGACATTATACTGTTTTAACAATTGTAACAATTAGTGGCATGGATTTTGCTATTTGTATCAATGAACAAAATGAATATTCTTGCTTTAAATATAAAGAGGTAAATGATCGAATCACTTATACACCGGTGCTTGCTTTACAAAAAACTTTACCTCAATACCAAACAGTATCTTTTCAAAATATTGTAAATTTATTAAGTTCTTTTCAAGAACAATTAAAGATGGAATCTTTGTTGAGTGTTCAAAATGCACTCTATGAAATTGTTTTTCACCATCCAACTTATTTTGTGAAAGAAAATGTCGAAGTATTTTCGAAAGAACAATTTAATCAAATGTTTGAAAATCAATTAGGTCATTATGAAAAAAGAACAGTGGCTCAACTATTAGAGTTAGAGGTTCCAAAGAAAGATTATAAGAAAGAAAAGAAGGGGAACAGAAAACCATTATCAGTACCCGTTCAACAATTTATTTATATGTTAGTAGTGGCTATTTCGTTTGTAGGTTTCATGAATTGCTATAGTGCCTATGCAGATTGGAAAATGGAAGGTTCTAGTGCAACAGAAACGACAGAAGAATTAATTGCGGATGCTAATATAGAAGAAGTAACGGATGGAGAGGTCATCGAAACTCCAACCAATACCAATACGAATTCTAATACAAACAAGACTTCTAATACCAACTCTAGTAGTAATAAAACTACTTCTAGTAAGAAAAACGATTATTGGACGTATATGGAAACACCATTGATGAGTGTTGATTTTACAAAGTTAAAATCTAAAAACCCTGATACTGTGGCATGGTTATATGTCAATAATACCAATGTAAATTATCCCGTTGTACAGACGACGAATAATGATTATTATTTAACCCATGCCTTTGATAAGTCAAAGAATAGTGCAGGTTGGGTATTTGCAGATTATCGTTCTGATTTAGAGAACTTTAAGAGAAATACCGTTATTTATGGACATCGTCGGAAAGATCAAGTTATGTTTGGTAGTTTAGGAAAAGTTACTAACAAAAGTTGGTATACGAAAACTGAAAACCAAATCATTAAATTGTCAACACCAACTCAAAATACATTATGGCAAATTGTATCTATCTATACGATTAAAGAGGAATCTTATTATTTAACTCATAACTTTGCTAGTGATGCAGATTATGAAAAATTCTTAAAGAAGATTGTCTCTAGAAGTATTTATGACTTTGATGTAGAGGTAGATAAGGATGACAAAATTTTAACGTTATCTACTTGTTTAAATTTAACAGGGGATAGAATTGTAATCCATGCCAAATTAGTAAAAACACAAGCTCGTTAAAAGAATTCTTAGGAATTCTTTTTTTTGTGAATATCGATTGAATATTTTTCCATATTAATATTGTAGCCTATAAGGAGTTTTTTATGTTTAAAAAAATAAATTTCCTATTAGTTTTGCTTCTTATGACTCTTCCTAATATTGTGCTTGCCTATTCTGACTATATCATAGCTGGGGGAGATAACATTGGTATTCAACTGAAGATGGATGGTGTTATGATTATTGGAACCTATGATATAGATGGTGAAAATCCTGCCGTAGAAGCTGGTTTACAAGAAGGAGATAAGATTATTTCCATTAACCAGAATAAAATTTCTTCGATTCGAGAAATGACTTCTCTTCTATCTCATAATAGAGATGTCTCTATTGTGATAGGCTACGTTAGAAATGGAGAAGAACAGAAGACCACTTTAACAATGAAAAATCAAAAAACAGGTCTTTATCTAAAAGATACCATCTCTGGAATTGGTACTCTTACTTTTATTGATCCAACAACCAAAAGGTTTGGTGCTTTAGGACATGAAATTGTCGATTCTAGTAGTGGAAAAATAGCGAGTATCAAGGAAGGTTCTATTTTTACTTCTTCCATCCGAAGTATTCAAAAGAGTAAAGATGGAATTCCAGGAGAAAAAAATGCTACTTTAAATGTTACGGATACATTAGGAATTATTAGTAAAAATACCAATAAAGGAATATTTGGTACTTATGAAGAGAATTTTGATAATACCAAGACTTATAAAGTAGCGCATATCGAAGATATTAAAGAGGGAGATGCGGTGATTAGAACTGTTTTGAAAGGTCAAGAGATCAAAGAATATAGTATTCGAATTCTCAAGGTATCCAATACCAAAGATAAGACGAAAAATATTATTTTTGAGATTACCGATCAACAGTTACTAGAAGAAACAGGGGGCATTATTCAGGGTATGAGTGGCTCACCGATTATTCAAGGAGATTATATCGTTGGAGCAGTAACACATGTCGTAGTAAATGGTCCAGAGAAAGGATACGGTATACTAATTACCAATATGTTAGAAGAAGCCGAACGAGAAGAGTAGCAATACTCTTTTTCTGATGGGAAGAATAGGAGAAAAAAGAGAAACAAAAGAACGTTCTTGCTTTTTTAGAGAAAAGATAGTTTTTTTTGAAAAAATTTAGTATAATGAGTATGGTGAAAGATATGTATCATGTAAAAGATGGAGTAATAGGACTTGCAATCGGTGATGCTATGGGTGTACCGACGGAGTTTAGTAAGCGTGACAATTTGTTAGAAAAGCCTGTCTTAAAAATGATTCCTAAAATTCGGGATGGTATTCCGAAGGGTGCTTGGAGTGATGATACCTCTTTAACGATTGCTACGATGGATGCCATTACGAAAAGTGGAATGAACTATACGGCGATGGCAGATAATTTTGTGCGTTGGTTTACAGCGAATCAATTTTGTTCCATCAATGAGTCCTTTGGAATTGGCAAGACAACCTTGAAAGCACTAGTCAAATATACCCAACATCAACAAGAGGCTTATCAATGTGGATTAGACAGTATTCAGGATAATGGGAATGGTTCACTCATGCGAATCTTACCAGTTGCCTACTATTGCTTTGTTCAAAGATGCAACGATAAAAAAATTTTTGAAATTGTTAAAAAAACATCTTCTATTACCCATGCTCATGAAATTTCTATCTGTGGTTGCTATATTTATGTACGTTATGTCATGAATCTCTTACATGGCAATAATAAGTTTTCTGCGTTATCTCAGGTACGAAATTTAGATTACAGTATGTTTTCAACAGATACCTTAGAACGATACCATCGCTTTTTTGAAGCAGATTACATGAAACTCACAATCGATGATATCCGTAGTACTGGCTATATTGTAGATAGTTTAGAAGCAGCCCTTTGGTGCTTTCTACAGTCAAATAGTTTTAAGGAATGTGTCATTGCTACCACGAATATTGGAGGAGATACCGATACCATTGGGGCGATAGCTGGTGCTTTAGCTGGAATTTTTTACGGATACAATAATATTCCCAAAGAGTACTTAGAAGATCTTCGGAAAAGAGATTACTTAGAGAGAATCTGTGAAGATTATGAATATTATTTGCGAAGATTATAAGTACGAAACCCATTTTTATGTTATAATGTTGTAGATTAATAAAGAACACTTGCTTTCGGTAATCGTTTTTTATTAACTCAAAACGATAGGAGGTAAGTATGGAAAAAGAAGATATTAAAATCGTTTGTAAAGATTGTGGTCAAGAGTTCTTATTCACAGTTGGCGAACAAAATTTTTACGAGGAAAAAGGGTTAGAACATCAACCAGTTCGTTGTAAAGAGTGTCGTATGAAGAAAAAAGAACAAAAAATGCAAGAAAAAACAGAAGAAAGAGCATAAACTCTTTTTTTATTTGATTTTATTTGCTATAATACGTTGCGAGGTGTTAGTATGTTGAAGGAATTTAAAAAATTCATTGCCCGTGGTAATGTCATGGATTTGGCTGTCGGTGTCATTGTTGGAGGTGCTTTTAGTTCTATCGTTACTTCTCTTGTTGAAAATATCTTAATGCCAATCATAGGAGTAATTACTGGTGGTATCGATTTTTCAAAACAATTTGTATTGAAAGTGGGAGATGCTACTATTAATTTTGGAATGTTCTTACAAAGTGTCATTGACTTCTTGATTGTGGCATTCTGTATTTTCTTAATGGTAAAAGTAGTAAATAAGATTTTACACACAGAGGAAAAGAAAGAAGAGAAGAAAGAAGAAAAACCTAAAAAGAGCGATGAAGTACTCGTATTAGAAGAAATTCGTAATATTTTAAAAAATGAACCAGTAAGCGAAACTAAAAAAACTTCTAAAGAATCCAAAGAGAAAAAGAAAAAATAATCGAAAAGATTATTCAGAGTGTAGACAAACCCCTAGATTTTTTCTAGAGGTTTTCTTATGCAAATTTTAAAAATTGAATTTTGATAATTTGAGTCTGTAAATAAATCTGTGTAAATAAAAAATCTTTCCATGATAAAATAAAAGAAATGGAGAGATTTTTATTA
>CANRDB010000010.1 GCA_947629315.1 uncultured Bacilli bacterium | reverse complement strand
ATGTAAAATTTGACAAAAAAATAACCATTTTATAATGGTTTCCAAAGATTTCCTATTTTAAAACTGATAAATTCCCGTGATCCTACTACCGGAAATTGGTTCTTACTATTATTGATTTATGTGAATTATATTAAATTCGAGGAAGAAATTAATACGAGTGACATTTTTTACCCTACTATTTAAAAGTTGTCAAACAATACAAAATCTGCTATAATGAGTATGGTGATAATATGACGGTACCAATTATTTGCATAGTTGTTGGAGTAGTTCTTGTAATCATAACACTAGTTTTACTCATCACTTATAACCGTATACAAGAATTTATCATTCGGATTAATGAAGCTGATGCGAGTATTGATGCGGTTTTAAGTAAACGATTTGATTTACTCAATAAGTCCGTCGATTTTATTAAAGAAGTTTCTGACATCGAAGATACAGCAACGATTCTACCTACCATTGTTCAACTTCGTTCGCAGAGTCTATCCAACACGGAATTAGATAAAAAATTATACGCAGCCATTCATGAATTTCAATCATATGCAGATAAATATGAGGGATTAAAAACCAATGAGGGATATGTAAAAACACAGATTCATCTCATGGAATCAGAATCTGAAATTACCGCTTTAAGAAAATATTATAACGATATTACCAAAGATTATAACAAGTTATTACGAACAATCCCTGCACGAATCGTATCCCTTTTAAAGAAGTATACGAAAAAGGAATATTTCGAAGATCAAGTGGAGAAGAAAAATATTTTGGCAGAATTAAAGGCCTAAAAAAAACAACGTTCTGTTGTTTTTTTATGCACTTTTTTTGTGGAAAAGTCCTTTCCAAAAAATATATCCAAAAACGACTATGATGATGGCAAAAGAAATAAAAATTGTCTTCTTACTCACTTGTAATTTTTCTTCTTGAGCGGTTATTTCTTCCTGTTGTTCTTTAATCTTGACAATAATTTCTCCGTCTTTAGAATACAAATAATTTTCACGAGCAAATTTCGCTAACTCCTCCGGTGTTTGTAATTTAGAAATCTCAATCTTCAAATTTTCTGCATTCTCTTGTAATTGCTTTAAATGGTTATCTAGAAATTCTTTTTCTTTTCGTAATTGATACAATGTGGCTGTATAAGAAAACATAGTGAAGAGAAAAGAAAGAATTAAGACCAAGCAGATAGGACCTAATACCATCAAGCGACATTTAGCCTGGGAAGTCATTGGTTTTCTACGTTTTGCCATACCATCACCTTACTACATTTTATCATTTTTTTATCCTTCTTGCAATCATATCACAAGTACTAAAACTGACAAATACTAACAATAAGGAATAAATATGTAAAATGCCATCACTAACATATTCAATTCCTACAAAATAACAGAATGTATTTGCTAAAATAAAACTAAACGTATTGATTATACGAAAGAAAGTATTTTGACAGTACAACCATTTTTTCACCAGTTGAAAAAGAAGCCAAAAAAGGATACCAAATCCTAAAGAAAAAAGAATTAAACTAAACTGAATAGATAATGGAATCATTTAAATAACTTACTGAAAATAGAGTCTTCTTTTTCTTTTTTGGTATTTTCACTATAACTTAAACTGTTAAATTTTCCTTTTAAGGATACATTTCCCTGGTAAGTATCTAACTTAATAATTTCCAAATCTGTTCCTTTGATTGTTAAATACCCCATTGTAGTTTCTAATAAAAATTCTTGATTATCAAAATTATCAATTTTTTTCACACCACTGACTACTAAATTTTTACGTTCCGTAATTGTAATATTATGATTAAAAGAAGCTATTTCCTTATCCATAAATACCCTCCTAATAATATATATGTTAGAGAGTTTAGAATATGAAAAAAACTCTTGCGAGTTTTTTATTCAGCTTCTTCTTTATTGTAAGCTTCAAATATTGCATCTTCAAACATTTTTCTTGTTTCAGAATTAATTGGATGCGCTATATCGTGATATTCGCCTTCCGCATTTTTTCGACTTGGCATTGCGATAAATAGTCCATCAGTTCCTTCAATGATTCTGATATCGCGAACAGCAAAGCAATCGTCGATCAATACAGAAGCAATCCCTTTCATTCTAGATTCTTCTTTGTCAATTTTCTTGACATTTACAGATGTAATTTGCATAAGCACACTCCCTTTCGCTAGTCTTACAACTTAAGTATATAATATTTTCTAATTGAATGCAAGAGTTTTATTTATTTTTTACTAGGATATTCACGATTTTAAGAATACTTCGCTTGCTGCTTTAATTCTCTTTCTATATCCCGTTTTTTGATGGTCTCTCGCTTGTCATAATTTTTCTTACCACGAGCTACTCCTAACAATATTTTCGCATGATTTTGAACGAAATATACTTTGATAGGAATTAAGGTATAACCTTGTTGTTCTATTTTATCGCGAATTTTCCAAATCTCTTTTTTATGCAATAAAAGTTTTCTCGTTCTTGTCTCTTCATGGTTAAAAATATTTCCTTTCTCATAAGCACTAATATGCATGTTTAAAAGATAGACTTCTCCATTCTTTAAAATAGCATAACTATCTTTTAATTGTGCTTTTCCATTCCGAATGGATTTAATTTCTGTACCCTTCAAAACAATTCCTGCTTCATAAGTTTCTTCAATCTCATAATCGTATTTAGCTTTGCGGTTCGTAATTTCCACTATTCCACCTCCCCAACAATCTTTAAGTATTTCTTCTCTACGTTTTTGTAATCTTTTAAGATATCATTTGTCAAGTTTTGGAAAGGATAAATTTTAAAGTTTTTATATTTAGATGTACAGTAAGTGTAGAGTAATTCTTTTTGAATATTTTCAAAATGAACAGTAGAATCTGGTTCAACAACAATATCGACACCCACTAATAACCCAATAATTTTCGCTAAACCAAGAGGATGTTGGGCAGAAATCAAATTGCCGAGTGAGTAGATGACTAACGTATCTCCTACATAGTCAATCGGTTGAATGACATGAGGATGACAACCAATAATCAAATTGACTCCTAAACTAGACAGATATTCCGCCATCTCTTTTTGTTCTGAAGTTGGATCATGCGTATATTCTGAACCCCAGTGCATAGCGACAATAATGACTTCTGCTCCTTTATCTTTGGCTGTCTGGACATGTTGTTTTACGAGTTCTTCATCATAGACATTTAACAGATACTCTTTTCCCTCTGGTACTTTTAATCCATTCGTCTTTACGGTATAAGATAGGAAAGCATACGAAATATCATTCTGTGTATAGATAGGTATTTCATCCCTCTCCTCAAAAGAAGAATAGGTACCAGCCGTCACGACTCCTTCTTGTTTCTTCCAAAATTTATTAGAATAAAGGATACCAGATTCATTCTTATCCAAACTATGGTTATTCGCTAAACTAACGAGATTAAATCCAATATCTGTTAAATCTTCCCCTATCGCATCTGGAGAATTAAATCGAGGATAAGTGGATGGCTTTCCGCCTCCAATAATCGTCTCTTGATTATAGTATTTTAAATCATAATTTTGTATAAGAGGTTCTAGATAGGTAAACATAGAATGGAAATCATAAGTACCATCACTCTGTTTCGCATCATTATACACAACATTGTGTAACAAAGCATCTCCGACCATCACGATAGACATTCTCTTCGGTTGTGGAGGGAGAGGTTCCTCTTCTTTTGGGGGTTCTTCTTCCTGTACTTGTGGCGGTTCCTCTTCTTTAGAACGATGATTATTCTTTAGCCAAAGGGAATAACCACCCCAAGCACTCGCTACTAGAAGTAAAGTAACTAGCAAAATAAGAATTACCCTTTTTACACTCTTTTTTACTCTTCTTTTCTTTTTCATCAATATACTCCCTTACGAATTCTACCAAGAAATCCTTCTACTACTTTCCTATTTCTTGGAATTTTTATCAATTTGAGCATCTTTCTTCAAAATAAAGTCAATCGTATGAGCCTCTTTATTAGCCGCTTTTACAACTACTTCTACTTCATCTCCCAAACGATATCCTCTCTTATTTTTTTTACCAGATAAAGAAAATGTACTCTCATCATAGGTATAGAAATCATCCTTTAAATCCTCTATTCGTACTAATCCCTCTATCATATTTGGAAGTTGAACAAAGAAACCAAAACTCATAACAGTCGTAATAATTCCTTTTCGTTCTTCTCCTATATGTCCTTGCATATATTCTGCCATCTTCATATCATCGACTTCCCGTTCACAATCAACGGATGCTCTTTCCGTTTCAGAAGAATGTTCAGCAAAAGCAGGAAGTTTTGCCTGCCAAGCCTTAATGGTATCTAGAGTAACCGATTCATCTAATAGGCATTTTCTAATCGAACGATGAACCGTCAAATCTGGATATCTACGAATAGGCGAAGTAAAATGACAATAGATTTTACTAGCAAGTCCAAAATGTCCAATATTGGTTGTGTCATAGACTGCTTTTTGCATACTTCGTAACATCTGACTAGATAATATATAGTACTCTTTTTTATCCTTTAAGGAATTGAGCATCTCTTGAATGGTTTTTGGGGTTAATTTATTCACATTGGCATGAATTTGATATCCTAAAACACTTACTAAATGTAGGAAATTCGTCATCTTCTCTTCACTTGGTTCTCCATGCACACGATAAATGAGTGGATAATCCATATGATAGAAATGACTGGCTACCGTTTCATTAGCGACAATCATGAAGTCCTCAATGAGTTTTTCTCCAACGCCTCTATTTCGCAATTGAACATCAATAGCCTCTCCTTTTTCATTGACAATAATTTTAGGTTCTTCAATTTCAAAATCAATATATCCTTTTTCTTCTTTATTTTTTCTTAGGATATCCGCTAACTCGCTCATCAACTTTAAAGAATCTACGTAATCGGCATATCCCTCTGGTACCTCATTTTTCTCTAAAATTAAATTTACTTTTTCATAGGTCATTTGAATTCTAGAACGAATCACACTATCAAAGATATCATATTGAACAACGTTTCCTTTCGTATCGATTTCCATGATACAAGAAAGCGCAAAACGATCTACATTAGGATTCAACGAACAAATTCCATTCGATAGTTCATGTGGCAACATTGGTGTTACCCGGTCCGCTAAATAGACACTCGTACCTCTTGATGATGCTTCTTTATCTAAAGCACTATTCTCCTTAACATAGTAACTGACATCAGCGATGTGAACTCCTAACTCATAGTTTCCATTTTCTAACTTACGAATAGAAATCGCATCATCGATATCTTTCGTATCATTACCATCGATTGTAAAAATCATTTCTCCACGCAAATCCTGTTTTGGATTTTTGACACGTTTTTGGATTTCTTCTTCTGTTACTTTGTCTGGAATCGTTTGCAGTTCTTTAAATACCTCTTCTGGGAATTCATCATGAATACCATACTTAGCCATAATCGATAAAATGTCGACTCCTGGGTCATTCACATGTCCAATAACCTTGATAATTTCCCCACGGTAATCTAAATCTTTAGTAGGAGATAATAACTTGACGACCACCTTATGTCCATCCACTAAATTGGCATGATAGTTGACGTCAATCCGAACATTCATACTCATTTTAGTGTCATCTGGTTTTACGAATATCTTACCATGTTTATAGAAAACTGTACCTACTATCTGCTTGACACCTCTTTCGACAATCCGAATAACCTCTCCTATCTTTGGTTCTTCATTTTTCTCTAGAATATTCACGATGACTTTATCTTTATGAACCGCACCATTTAAGTGTTCCGCATAAACTTTGATTTCTTCGCCATTATCCATCATGACATACCCAGTACCTTTAGAAGTTACAAAAAGAATTCCAACACGAGAATTACTATCTTCAAATAGCATGTAGTTTCCGTGTTTCGTTCGATAGATTTTAGTCTCCATCTCTAATTGATTTAGGGCTTTTAATAATTCTTTTAAGTCCTCTGCTGTTCCTAGTTTTAATAAGGATTCTATTTCATGAACGCCAAGCGCTCTTCTTTCTCGATTAAAAACTTCCAATATTTTTTCTTCCATCTTACTATTCACCAATATCATTATACTATAAAATACGTAAAAAAAGATAGCCAAATGCTACCTAATTCATTCCATTCATAAAACTTTTCACAATACCTGTCTTATTTTTTTTCTCTTCGATATAGTAGAGAATGGATACAAAGAGTGATCCTAAGAACGCTACTATCATATCTTGCATCGTATCATTGACGCCAGTCTCGGCTACTCTTTGGGCATCTCCTCCAAAAAAGATATTTGCCACATACTCAAACATTTCCCAACCAACTGCTACCAATAAAGTGATGGCTATCATAAATAGAATAGAAAACCAGATATTTTGTTTCCGATAAAATCCCCATTGTTTTAATAAGAGCAAAGCAAATAAAGCAGTCAAAATTCCTGAGATAGTATGCGTAATTTTATCATAGTAGGAAAAATGATTGTAGAGTTCTAGCGTTGCTCCTAAAAAATGAGCGCAAAAGACAAAGACAATAAAAACAAATTTGACAACAGGAGAAAATTTTTTAGAACATAGTTTTTCTATCCAATAAGGAGCGGTTATGGTTAGTATAATGGAAGAGTCTTTTAAGATTAATCCTAATTGATCATCTCTCGTGATTACTACATAAATACTTCCTATCACCGCACTAATAATCATGATTAGATTAAGAATTGATAGTGTCTTCTTCATATTCAATAGTCCTCATTTCTACTTGATTGATACTTTGAAATCTTTTGGTAATCTTATCAGTCGTCGTATGGATATCCTTGACATCCTTACTGACTGTTTCAATACTGCGATATAGTTTATCCCATCTATCTTTATAGCGAGAAAATTCATCCGCTAATAACTGTAATTCTTTATGGATTACTTGTGCATATTGATCTCGTTCTATATTTTTCATAATAATTTGGATAGTAGTTAACGTACTAATTAAAGTCGTTGGAGAAGTAATCCATACTCTCTTTTTATAAGCATATTCCAATAATTCCGTATGATATGCATTTACTTCAGCAAAAATAGCTTCTGCCGGTAGAAATAGAATAGCCTGATTACTCGTAATACCCGGAATAATGTATTTACTACTAATAGCATCGATATGTTTCTTCATATCCGTCTTAAAGAGTCTTTCAGCAGTCTCTCTTACTTCCATACTATTCTTACGATTTACCATAGCCTGATAGTTCTCTAATGGAAATTTTGAATCGATAGCAATCGTACCTAGTGGTTCTGGAGCATAAAGTACACAATCTGCTATCGTACCATTTTCAAAAGGATGCTGCATCTCATAAATCTTTGTATTATGAGCACCAAAAACATTCGTCATGATATGTTCAAGATTCACTTCTCCAAAGATTCCTCTCGTTTTTTTATCCGTCAAAATTCCTTGCAAAGAGATAATATCATTCGATAAGATATCAATCTTTTTTTGAGCCTCATCTATTTTAGACAATCTCTCTAAAACGGAAGAGAAAGTTTTGTTTGTTTTCTCAAAGTTTTCATCTAATCGTTCATTCACTTTATCACTAATAAGACGAAGTCGATTATCTATTTTCTCATTCGTTTTATCAAAATCATCGCGAATACTCCGACTAAAGTCATTCTTAAATTCTCCAATTTCTTTCACGATATCTGTTTCTAGTTTTCCCACTTTTTCCACAATATTTTCTCTATTTCTATTTTGAATGAACATCAAAATTAATAAAATATTCGCAAGAACCAATAGTCCTATGATTATATATGCCATGATACCCCTCATCTCTATTTCTTATCACTTAATCTCATTATACCATACTCCTATCAGAAGTATCTATCAAAAAAAAGTCTTTTTTTAAGCAAAGACTTTTCTATTAATCATCTCCAAAGAAATCATCGAAGAACTCATCATCACTAACCGTATTATTAGAAGTAGATACATCCGAAGAAACCGGTGAATGGGCAGTCTCTACTGTTGCTGGTTGTGTTGGTTCTGGTGCCTTAGGTACTTGAGGTACCACTGGACTCGTCGATGGAGTAGGTATCGGTTCTGACGCCTTAGGAGCTGGAACCGATGGTTCTGTTGGTGTTGGTTTGGCTGGAGAAATACTTGGAGTCGTTGATTTGTTTTCTTTTTCTTGTCGTTCTTCCTCTTCTAGTTCTGCAATTTTAGCATCAATTCGTTTCACCAAATCGTCCATACTGAGAGTCCCTGATGGTTTTTTACCCTCTAGTACTGGAGAACGATCCGTCATTCCCCCTCTAGGAGGAAGTGGCTTAGCTGAGAACGGATTCGTTGAGGTACCCGCACCAAATGGTGAAGAAGATCCAAACGGTCCGCCAAAAGGCGCTCCCATAGGCCCCATAGGAGCTCCCCCAATCGGAGAACTTCCCATAATACTGTTAATTTTCTCTTCCCGTAACTTTTCAACAAATCCTTTTAAGTCAAAGATAGAAACAGGAATTTCCTCTCTTTGTGGATATTGTGCTTTTGGAAATGAATGACCCCAATTCATTTTAAAATGCGGTGTTAATTTGGTCTTAAATGGCATCATTCTAATTCTAAGAATAATGGTCTGCCATTGTTCCATTCTCTGTAAATCACTAACTGTAACCAGAGGAGTAGAAGATGTCTTTTCTTTTTCTTTCGACTTAACCTCTCCACACATCTTACTAATCTCTTCAAGAGCACTTAATTCTGTACTAATTAAGTAGACAATATTTCCACAGTTACCTTTAATGGTTTCACCATTTTCCTTACCATATACTTCATACAACTGTGAAAAGTTCTGAATAATGAAGGTAAAACGGATATTTCTAGAACGAGCCGCTGTTACCATGGTAGTAACATCCTTTAATGGAGGCATGTTAGCAAACTCATCCAAAATAAAATTGGTTCGGTGAGGTAATTTTCCTCCACACTCTTGCGCTACGGAAATTAATGTCTCATAACACTGTTTCAAAAAGATGGTAACTAACGTATGATAAGTAGTCTTTTCATCTTGAATAACGATAAATACCGCTGTCTTCTTTCGACCGATATCTCGCATATCAAAGTCGTTATTACCAAGCATCTCTGATAAATTTTCACGAGATGCGAAAAGTTGAACTCTCTGCTTAAACACGGATAGAATAGAACCTTTTGTTTCATTAGGAGCCATCAAGGTTGAGGAAGCTTTAATATAGGCTGTACTGGCAGGATTCTTAGAGGCAAAATATTCTTTAATATACGTAGTATTAGCCAGTTTTTCTTCTCCTATAGTAGTCATCAAGTTAATACTATTTAAGTTAATTTCTTTTTCTGTACCATCTTCAAATAAGGCAAAAGAAAGTCCAGCAAAATAGTCAGCAGATGTATTTTCCCAGAATGGGTCTTGCCCTTTCGCTGATGGATCTTTTAGGATATTAGAAGCTAAGTCTTCCAATAACTCAATCGATTTATCAATTTTATGATCTTTATATAAAGAATATGGTAAATACATAGGGTTCCAACTATTTCCTTGTTGAGGATCACGGAAATTTAAAAGGACAATATTGTAATCCAAACTCTTTAAATAGTTGGCCGTCTCTTCATAAATCTCACCTTTAGGGTCGGTAATAATCATAGACTCATCATGCTTGGATAATAAGTTTACCATTGGCAATACGGTTGTCTGTGTTTTACCAGCACCAGTAGAACCAATAACAAGGTTGTGGTATCCACCATTATCTACCCAAACTTTTTTAGGAGTCATAATAAGTGGAATTCCTGCTGCCTCTGTTTTAGGCGCTAGAGGATCTACTGCTACTACATTATCTGCTTTTTTTAATTCTTTATCTGTCGCCCATCTTGAGTAGTTTTTCTCTTTTTTAGAGCCAATTTGAAAACCAACTCCATCTTCACGTTCAATAAACCATGATTGAACACTCATAAACATAGCAATCAAAGCTACGATAAAGAGCATAATCGTAAATGGAAGATAACGAGTGATTGCAGGTATAAAATTCAAACCACAAAACTTATTTTCGGAAATAAATGTACCTACATTAGAAACCGCTAAACATATTAAAATAAATAGTACTGTAGCAAAGACCGCAAAAATAGCAACATCCTTGGCATCTGCTCTGAATTTTAGTTTCAAATTATCACCTCATTATTTTTAAATTTTATTGTTCAATTTATTATCTTTTAACATTTTCATCACTAGATAGAAAATGACCAACACTATTATCATACTAACACCAATTACAATATAAATCAATGGTGTTCCTTTATGGATTGTCTTTTTGAAAGTAATGGTCATCTCTCTTTCAGGAGTATCTTCATTAAATACCCAAGTATAAGTATCAGACCCCTCCGCATGAACATCCGCATTATGTTCTACTACTTCAAAAGGAAGTTTGATATTCACTTTCGCATCATCTACAACAAATCCTGCTTCTTGGTCTTCTTCTTGTTTATTAAACTCTCCCTTAATCCGAATGGTTATTTCATCCCCATTTTCTTCATACTCCCAGTCACTCGCATACTGAGAGGGAATCTTAGAAACATTTTTATATGTCTCAAGACTTTCATAAGTATTGGAGATGTTCACTCCTCCAGATTGGGAATTTGCAAACTGAGAAATGACAAAATGATTTTCATTAAAATATTCTACAAATGGTTCCAAAATAAATCCAATCACTCTTTGAGCAGAAGAATTTTCATATTGATTAAAGAATTCTCCATCTTCTGATGCCATTAAATGTTCTTTAACTTGCAAATCTTCATTAATCTCTATCGTATATTCTGCTGTACATCCACTACACAAGAAAACTAAGAAAATGATTAAAAACAGTATCTTATGTCTTTTCATCATAACCTCCTATTTCGTAATGATTATAAATGCGGTAGATTTTGTTTGTTCAACGACTAGGTTAAAAGAAAACCATTTCTTCTCTGTCCTTGAACGACTTCCAGGATCTGCTACAGAAACAGAACCATCAGAACGTGTTCCCGTTAATACAATATAGTGTCCTCCCGTTGTAAAAACACCAGGACCCATATGTCCAATAACCAAGGAGTTCCCACTAGATAGGGCATTCACTACTTTCTTAACATCTCCGCTTTTATTGACTACTTCTGTTTTATATCCATACTGTTCCGCTAATTCCTGTAACTTATAGAAGTAACTTCCTCCACCAGAGCATCCTCCTATACTACACAATTGTTGAGTAGTGGTGATAGGAGAAATATCTCTTCCAGCAAAACTAGAAAAAATAATTGCTAAAGAAGTTGGCCCACATCCATGACTCGCAATCGTCGCACTTGTTCCTTTAGAACCTGTATATTTTGGAACAGAGACATCAGAAGAATAATAATAATCTTTAAAATCTCCTTGATTCCAATAACGGATTTGCCCAAATTCAGAATCCACATATTCTAGTGGTCCAACATAGGTACCATCTGACAAAACAGATAATGAATAACCAGGTACTCCTCCATAGAAGGTATCAATAACCTCTTGATAAGTGGCACCATTTCTTGTCATATATCCTGCAATAATCTGACTCATACCAAAATGGTGAGTAGTGGAAGGTGCCCCACTTCTCGGTTTATAGTTGTTAGCATTAATAACCTCATCCTTATCAGGTCCTGTCCATGTCCAAGCGGTACTTGGCTCGCCAGCATACTTTTGAAAATTAACTGTCCATTTACCAGGTAAATCCTGATAGAAAATAGCATTTGGATAAGATAAATACTGCGTTAAAGCCACTTTGCCATCTCGAGAAACAACCATTCCTGCTGTCTCAATAGCGGCTTGAATATATTTTTGATCCGTTGCATCATTGGCATCTACTTCTGCAAAAGTCTGTGTCTTCTCACTATTAGAAATCGTGCATCCACTACTATTTCCTTGCGTATTAATCACGAAAGAGCGAGCTGCAACCGCCTGTGCTTTCAATAATTCTGGATTATCCGATTCGGAACCCACTTCATGTTTGACAACACCTGCTACATACTCCTCTAGTGGATAAGAACCCATTCCTTCTACCGTAACGACACTGCAGGCACCACTATAATTCAAAATATTAAATTGACTTCTATTTTGACCAACTATATCATAATATAAATCTACTAAATCATAAATTGCTCGTCTATCTCGCTCCGCATCATATTTGTTATCTGGATCCATAAAATCATAAGCAGATACATAACAAATATTAAACAATAAGAAACAAACTAGTATATTTATGAAAAAGATTGTCTTCATTCGTTTTACCATAAAACCACCTACTAAATATCGTTCACACGTTTTGCTTGTTCTATTTTTTTCCATACGATAAAAGATATCACAGCTATTACAATCACTATCAAACCAGTAAGTAAATAGAAAGGAATTTTTCCTAAATAAGGAAGGAGTTTAATAGGATTACAAGAAAAATATTTATTATTATAGTAAGAAACCATCATTTCTTTATTGGTTGATTGTTCATCTAAATACCAATACAATACATTCTTATCAGTATCGATATAATCTGCATTTGTTTCTTTCACTTTGAATGGAATATGGAGTGCTACATAGCAATCCTCCGGCAAAATAGAAACATCTAAATCTGGAGAATAAAACAATTCAGACTTGATAGTTCCAACTGAGCGAAGAGTAACAACATTCCCCTCTTTTTCATATTGAAGAGAATCATATAAAAGAGAAATCACTTTAGAATTTTCTAAGAAAGAAGAAACATTCTTATAATGACGACTTCCTTGAATACCAAAAGAATCCCCTTCCAAATATTCTTCATAATCATAATCCTCATACTGTCCATCTTGCTTCAAATTTTCTATGAGTTGACTTACAAAAGTATTAGGTGTCAAATTATCAACCGAAAGAATTTCATCATTAGAATGATAACTTACCATATTCTCTTCTACCGTATGATCCATATTAATTTTCAAATCATAATGAAGAGTACATCCTGTTAAACAAAATAATAAGAGTAACAAGAAAATCATTTTTTTTGGTTTCATTTCATCACCTTTTATTCGATCCATTGTTATACCAAGCATCCATTAGTACAACTCCTGTAAAGCCATTTCCACCGGTTGGTGGCATACTATTTATATCCGTTCCAATCCAAGTACCACCGGAATGGGATTCTGCATAAGTAATAGAGGTTTCACTTACATCAATAATCATGGCAATATGGCCGGACATCCATAACAAATCTCCTGGTTTTACTTTACTAATATCATAAGCACTAGAATTAAACGCTACATACTGTCCCATCGTTTTTTGCGTAGAACTTCCGGCTTTCGTATTAAACCCACCATTAATATGAGCCCAAGAAACAAATCCACTACAATCTAGTCCAGAAATTTGAATCGTTCCCGTTTTAGAACTTCCTCCATCACTTACCGTCTTAGAACATCCCCAATTTGGATTTACTCCTTCTCGGTTGTATTTTCCACCCCAGAAATATTTCACTCTAGGATATTTGGTGGTAAGCCAAACAGCAGCAGCAACGACTCCCTCACGAGTACCTCTTCCACCATTTTCTTCTACATATTTTTTTAATTCTTCATTCGCAGATGTAACATCAGAATTACAACTAATATAATCAGCGCTTACTGGATCTCCATTATACTGTCCACCACTATAAGTAACATAACTTTTATCCCAATAGAATTTTTTCTCTATATATTCTAGTAAGAATTCATCATACTTATCTTTATCTACTTCATAAACACTACTCCGATCATAAGTAGTTCCATCTGGACAAGATAAATAATGTTCTTGACCTTCCACGAAATATTGTTCTTCAATATCTACATCTAATTGCGTCTTAACGATAACAGGATCTCCATTTTCATCGTTTTTTGTACAAGTCTGTGTCGTCTTTTTCGTTACCATGTTTTTCGCCATAATCTGAATATCATACTGATAATCATTAGGGTCTAAATATGTATATCCAGGAATATTTCGGTAATCATAATCCCAGTCTAAATTCATTAACGTATCTAAATTCTCAACATCATCTTCATTGTAACTATTATAATGAGCTTTCATAGACTCTTCATCTGTCATTTCATTATAAGAAGCGGTTGCTGAAATTAATACCCAGTCCAAATTCACGTGATATTTCATTTTATAGCGATATGCAATATCTGCCATCTTTAAGAAATACTTAAATTCAGGTGTTTCGGCACAGTCTTCACCAATACATTTATTTTCAGAAGAGAAGACATTTCCAATTAAACTAAAACGTTCCCGATACTCATCATAACTATCGCCTCCAGGACCTCTTCCTACTTCATCATCAAACACTTCTCCTGCCATTTCTTTTCTGGCATCTTGCACAATCGATCTATCTTCGGATGCCATATCACCCATGACAATATTGGCACCCTTGTTATCAGCAATAACGGATAAAATGATAATAATGAAGAAAAGAAGAAAACCACTGGCAATGCTGATAAGTCCTAATTTCAAAAGCATCGTTCTTTTGATTAGTACCGAAAAACTACCAGATTTAAAATTCCGAATCTCATCCTCTTTATCTTTTTGCTTTAAACTTTTTTCATTACCTAAAGAATCGACTTCTTGGTTACCATCTTCATCTTCTGGAAGATCCTCTTTTGGATTAGCTTTCTTCTTTCCTAATCCCATCACAGCATTTAAAGCCGCCATTTTAGGAGATACCTTTCCAAGTGCTGCACCGAGACCTCCAGCTTTACTGTTTCCTTGATTCTTCATTGCATTGGCAGCTGCCAATTGACGATTTTTCAACAGAGTAGCACGATTCTCTTGAGCAGTTTGATTCCGCTTTTGCAGTTTGTCTGCAACATTCGGATCAACAGGAGCACTATGACTAGGCATCTGTCCATTTTGTGCACTTTGGACATTTTGTGCATTCCCATTGAAAGCAGGAATATTAGCCTGATTAGGTTTTCCCGCATCAATAGGACTCGTATGAACATCAGGAGCCCCACCTCTCCATAATTGTTGAGCATTTGGTTTAGAATCTCCTGCTTTTTCAATATTTTGAGATTGTCTTAAATTAGATAAAGATGAGGAATTACCCTCACCATTAGCATGCATATTTTGATTGTTTTTAGAATTTTCATTCATAAAACTCACCCACCTGTACTATTATAATCCTCCGCCTTTACCGAAAGAATCCAATTCTTCTTCTGTAACGATTACATTAATTCTCATACGTCTACTACCACATACAAACAAAGCTTCTCCTTGAGAATAACGTTTAATACTCTCCTTTTCACTTTCATTCAAGTCAATTAAACGCGCTAAATCCTCAACAGCCTGTTTCTTTAATCCCATTACTAAATAGTAAGAGGCATTGTCGAAAATCGCTTTTCCTTGTGTAATAACGGCTGGGTCAGCAAAGTCTGTTGGTTGCTGTGTGATAATAATAGAACCTGTATTATATTTTCTAGCACGTCTTTGAATTTGCGCTAAGAAATCAGCTCCTAACGTATTTTGATTACTCAAAAGAACGTGTGCTTCATCTACCATCAATACCGTATTATGGGTAGCATCTAGTGTTAAACTCCAAGCATACTTTAAAATATTAAAGAATAACGCATTTCGAATATTCGTATCAGAGTTCATTAATTCTCGAATATTAAATACAATAAAGTCACTACTAGGAGTAATAGAAGTATGTCCATCAAAGTAATACCGTAACTCTTTAATTAAAGGTCTAATCTTTAACTCTAATCTCTCTAAGACATCTCTTTCTTGTGTACGCTCTGGCATAGAAAGAATCTTACCTTTAATCGTAGCATAAACATCCTTAAAAGTTGGATAATCTTGTGGTGTAAGTTTCGTAAAGTCCGTTTCAAAACTAATACTAAAACGGCGATACGTCTCTTGTAATACTTCACTAAACATATTCGTAACATCCTCTTCAATGGATGGATCATAATATTTTAGGAAAGCCTTTACAGACTGAATCGTTCTTGTCAACGTTGTATATCCTAATCCTTGTTTTATTTCATCTTCGTCTGCATCCATTACTACTTCTAGAGGATTAATCATACCAAACTGTCCACCTTTACCTAAACTAATAAAGTCTCCTGCATAGGTATTACACATATCCTCAAATTCCCCTTCAGGGTCAATAATGACAACTTGATTATTATTACGAATATGACTTCTAATTAATAATTTAGCAGCTGTTGATTTACCACTACCAGAAGTACCTAATACAATCATATTGGCATTATTTCGGTTATGCTCTTTCTTAATTTGATAAAGGAATTGATTAAAAAGAATAACTCCTCCAGAGAAATCTACTCCAAGTAAAGTAGATAATCCTGGGTCCTTAATACTATCAAAGATAAATGGATACATGGCAGCCATTGTTGGCGCTGGCACAGGAGTACCAATTCTATCTTCGATATCTTGTTTTTCATAAATAGGAAGCATAGATTTCAATACCTTATCCTGCTCAAAACGAAGAGGAATAGCTTTCATATCCATAGCATCCAAATAATTTTTAATCTGTAGTTTTTTCAATGTTAACTCATCCGCTGAATTTGCCGTAATCATAATATGCATTTGGAAATCATATACTTTTGCTTGACTAGCTGCTAACTCAGAAACGAATTGTTCCAATGACTCATAATCTTGACGAATTCTCTCTTGAATCGTCCGGTCATGTTCATCTTGATATCTTTGTTTTAAATCTGCTAACTCCTTATTAAGCATCTTCTGAATACTACTAAAAGGAAGAGGAATATGCTTAATAACTAACTTAATTCCAGACATAGAAGTAAGAGAAGACAAATAACCTGGATAAATATATTTTGGATAACTAATTACTGTAAGGATTGTTGCATATTTATCACTAATAACAAATTCAGCAGGTTTAAATTCCAACCCTTTAGGAGCAATTTGGCTCTTAATATCCATTGAACTCATGCTAACACCGTCCCAAACGTAGTGGTTTGTCCACCATTTAAGAAATTATCCAAAATCATACGTAAATCATCATTCGTAGTTTGAAAAGCTGTCAATCCTGCATTCGCAAAATTATTGATTAAATTTCTGATTCTCTTATTGATTACTTCATCATTTTTCTCTTTAAATAACAAGAAATACTCGGTATCTACAACATTATTATTCATAAATGAGTTAGCTTTATTGATATCTTCATTAATAATTTTTCTACGAGCTGGATCAGTCGTTGTATTATATAACAACTGTAACTGTGACAAATAGACATTAATATCCACTGGTCTATCTGCTACCACTATCCAAAACTCATAATCCATAACATTATATACCGTTTTTAAATTGGTAATAATAGCCGTTTGAACACTAGGTTCTAGAATAAATATGTTTCTAGGCATAATCTTTACCCCAGTTACCTTCTGTCCATTATCTAATAGTATCACACCATTCATAATTCCTTTAATAGGAATATCATCATTTGTGTACTTGCTCTTCACTTTCGCCATTGCCAAAGCACCATCCTTTCCATACAAATCTTTGTCTTGTTGTAAAGAATTCAAATGCCACCATGATAAACGTACGAACATTATGATAATTCGGAATTGGCATTACTAAGAATGTAGCAACTCCTCCTGGTAAAATAGCAATAATTGCAAACAACAATTGATCTACCGGAAGCATCATGAGTAGGAGAAGGGAAATCCCTACTCCTATCCCAAATATCGTTAAATCAAGTGTATTGAAGACTCCAAAAATCAGCATAGATTTTTTGGAATTGGCTGGTATTAAATATGATGTATCCATATATCATTTCACCCCTTTTATTATTTAACAGCACTCTGATTTGCCTTAGCAATTTTTTCACGTCTTGAAATATCTTGCATTTGACTACTATGTTGTTTAATTGCTTCATCATGTGTTTGAATCTGACGTTCTTGAGTAGAAATACTGACTTTAGTATCTGTCGTATTACGATTGATCTCTTTACTTTGGTTATCTAACTCTGCTGCAGTATGTTTAGCAGTTTGCGTACTTTGATTTCCACCAGCATCTGTTCCTCTTGCCTGTGAAATAGAATTCTCATACAATTTCTGTAAATCATCTAACTTAGCATCATTTCCAGTACCCAAATTTGCATCTAGCCATGCATCTCTACCTGTCGTATTAAGATATTTTTCTGCTTCTTGCAATTTTCTAGCTGCTTCGGTTCCGTTACCATCTGCTTTTGCCTGTTCGGCCTGCTGAATAAGGCTTTGATAATGTGCTCCTTGAGCACCGTTTCCTTCTTTTATTTTTTGCACAGCTCTATCTTGCATAGCCTTAATAGCATCCGCTGCTGTTTGGTTGCTTTTAATTTGGTTTTGTTTTGGAGCAATTTCAGCTTCGATTGCCTCCTTAGCATTCTTTTCGGCATCTATTTTATCTTGTAAATCATGCTTTTCTCTTTCTATTTGTGCAAGTTCTCCACCACTACCAATAGCATTCGAGAATCTCGTACCCATACGTCCAGCAAAAGTAGAGCCATCTAATCTAGCAGTTCTCATTGTCGCATTTTTATCTCTTTGCGTTTTCAATGTATCTGTCCAACCTTTACCACTAGTTAATCCACCAAAGGCAGCACCAAATCCTCTACCTACTCCAGCTCCTGTCAATGCTCCTACCGTACCAACAGCAGCTCCAGCAGCAAATCCAGTTAATCTCTTTCCACCTAGTGCTTCATCCTCTATCTTCTTCAATGGATTTAAAGTGAACTTACCATCCATCTTAACACCAAATAATTGTTCAATAATTTTAGGTAATTGTTTTGCAAATATCAATATACCGATAATCATGAAAACATGGAAGAGGAATCCGCCATTAACTGCTTCTCCTGTTACCACATCTGTATATTGTTCAATTACAGTAATTGCATATATTCCCACATAAAGTGCGAATAAACGTAGAAATAAACTTACATAGGTAGAAAAGCACATTTGGTACCACTTTTTAAATAATCCATCTTTTCCACTCTTCGGATCGATATATGATAATATCGGAATTGGCGATACCATCTGCAAAAATCCTAATTTCACACTACGTGCTGCAATATCAATACAGAACAGTAAGAATAAGTATACAATAGCAATTCCAACTGCTGTACTGACACCAAAACGATAATTAATTAAGTATCGATCATCGTTATCTTTTTGTAATACCAAATCCAACCTAGCCATCAAATTAAAGTTCTGCTGGGCAACTCCTTGAGCATAGTTTTGATAAATATCATCTGAAGCATATTCCTTAAAGGCTTTCGATAATGCTCCATTATCTTCATATACATCGTTATTATACGTTCCAAAACAACTCTCATTTAATGCATAAATGAAATTGGAATCTCCTCTTGACATCTTAAATCCATTAGAATCTAACACATATGGTTCCATACAAGAGGACATTGGATAATTAGAGTCACTATAAAATTCATCAAAGTTTGGTTGCATAAAAGTATACATTACGGTAAATTGAATATTCCGCCCCGCACTTTTTGCATAATCCTCATTTGGTAAAATTCTACCAGAATTCGTACCAAACACTAAATTCATAATCGTATTTTCCTCTAATATAATTGCTTGTAATTCATAAGCTTCTTGGAAAATATAAGGAGTAATGACTAGAAGAACTAAAGACGTCATAATTCTCTTTCCGATAGAAGCAAATCCCTTTTGTTTATCTGTAAAATCATCTGGATTAATGACATAGTTAATAACAGACAAAGAAACTTTAAAAAGCATAAAGATTCCTGCTAAAGCATAAATTCTACTAGAGAACTCCGCAATAACATCTCCACTAAAAACAGAAGTTCTAGAAATTGTCATTAGTAGAGAATACACTTCATCTATTAATCCGTAGATAATCTTATCTAACGAGAAAAACAATGTCCGTAATGCTTTTATAACAAAAGCCATCATATATTATCACCCCTTATTATAGAGCACAGAATGGATTATTTGGATCAAGTCCTGGTATATCAAACAATCCTAATACAAATTGTAAAATCAATGGTACAAGGAAGATTAATCCTGCTGCCACTAATCTCTTAGCAAATCTACTTCCTACTTTCTTTAATTCATCTTCACTATCAGAAGCAATTGCTTTAATAAAATCCGTGATTCCTAAAAGAATCAAGATAGCTGGCACAATATATCTCATCCAATTGAAAATTTTAAATATCCATGCCAACAATTTTTCTCCAATACTTTCACATTTTTTAGTTGGCTGTGAATTGATATCATAATCACAAATTTTTACAATATCATCTTTTAAATGAGAACAAGCAGTCATACAAGCTTTCGCAGAAGTATCTCCCGAAAGAGAACCGGCATAACTATTGGAAGACATATACTTATCACATATTTTTGTAATACTATCATAATAGCCTTGGAACAATTCATTATTGTCACAAGTACCTGTATCTTCTTTTGCACTATTCATCGCATTTAGATAAGCATCATAAGTAGAGCAACTTGAAAATTCAACATTTTGTAAATACGGTTCATCTTTTTTAGATTCCTCATTCAAAGTGATACACCCTTCATCCCATGTGTATATCTTAGCCCATGACCATCCTGAATCTTCCATATCAGGTTTTACTAATTCATCCGTAAATATTCCAACTGTTATAGTGGGAAGATTTGTACCACCATTTGTCCATGGCCAATCTACCGACCTACTTTGACACACCTGAACTCTAGGTGGGCACACATTTCCTTGTCTCTCGTATATATTATAAGCCTCTTGATTGGCATACATACCTAGTCTATAAAGAGTAAAGGATTCATTACGAAATTGATTTATAAATGTAGCTAAAGGCATTCCTGACATGAGTGCGAGCCAATTACCAGCTCTAGTAACAAATATATTAAATTCACTTGGATGTTGTTTATAATCACACTCTTCACCAGAACCGCATGTATCCAAATCTCCCTTTCTTGATTTAACGAATTGAGAGTCTGAACTTAAAGTAATACGATTCCAAGCCTCTACTTTTAATTCCACTTGTGGTTCCCAAGTATTAGATCCACTAGGATAATATCCATAGGTACAATTCGTATTTGCGAATACTTTATCAGCACCTAAAAGGATGGATACTAATGCAAATAAACAAAACCATAAAGCATTATTTTTCTTCATATCTATACTCCTAATCTGTGCACAACATCCCATGCTATAGACATTATACCAAAAAAAAACTATTTATTAAATAGTTTTTTCACTAAAATCCAATATCCCTTGGTTTCTCGACATCACAATCATCAGAACCTACCTTACCATTTACAATAAATTCATAATGCTTTATCACAAAAGCCATCATATATTATCACCCCTTATTATAGAGCACAGAATGGATTATTTGGATCAAGTCCTGGTATATCAAACAATCCTAATACAAATTGTAAAATCAATGGTACAAGGAAGATTAATCCTGCTGCCACTAATCTCTTAGCAAATCTACTTCCTACTTTCTTTAATTCATCTTCACTATCAGAAGCAATTGCTTTAATAAAATCCGTGATTCCTAAAAGAATCAAGATAGCTGGCACAATATATCTCATCCAATTGAAAATTTTAAATATCCATGCCAACAATTTTTCTCCAATACTTTCACATTTTTTAGTTGGCTGTGAATTGATATCATAATCACAAATTTTTACAATATCATCTTTTAAATGAGAACAAGCAGTCATACAAGCTTTCGCAGAAGTATCTCCCGAAAGAGAACCGGCATAACTATTGGAAGACATATACTTATCACATATTTTTGTAATACTATCATAATAGCCTTGGAACAATTCATTATTGTCACAAGTACCTGTATCTTCTTTTGCACTATTCATCGCATTTAGATAAGCATCATAAGTAGAGCAACTTGAAAATTCAACATTTTGTAAATACGGTTCATCTTTTTTAGATTCCTCATTCAAAGTGATACACCCTTCATCCCATGTGTATATCTTAGCCCATGACCATCCTGAATCTTCCATATCAGGTTTTACTAATTCATCCGTAAATATTCCAACTGTTATAGTGGGAAGATTTGTACCACCATTTGTCCATGGCCAATCTACCGACCTACTTTGACACACCTGAACTCTAGGTGGGCACACATTTCCTTGTCTCTCGTATATATTATAAGCCTCTTGATTGGCATACATACCTAGTCTATAAAGAGTAAAGGATTCATTACGAAATTGATTTATAAATGTAGCTAAAGGCATTCCTGACATGAGTGCGAGCCAATTACCAGCTCTAGTAACAAATATATTAAATTCACTTGGATGTTGTTTATAATCACACTCTTCACCAGAACCGCATGTATCCAAATCTCCCTTTCTTGATTTAACGAATTGAGAGTCTGAACTTAAAGTAATACGATTCCAAGCCTCTACTTTTAATTCCACTTGTGGTTCCCAAGTATTAGATCCACTAGGATAATATCCATAGGTACAATTCGTATCTGCGAATACTTTATCAGTACCTAAAAGAATGGATACTAATGCAAATAAACAAAACCTTAAAACATTATTTTTCTTCATATCTATACTCCTAATTTGTACATAAAATACTATGTTATAGACATTATACCAAAAAAACTATTTATTAAATAGTTTTTTACTAAAATCCAATATCATTTGATTTCTCGACAGCACATCCATCAGAACCTACCTTACCATTTACAAAACAGTTAAAGCAATTCGTAATGTTGTCATTGTCATTAGAAATAAAGGTTACTACCATTTGTACTACCGTAATAACGAAGAATACAATAACAGCAGCAATTAAACGTTTAATGAAAGTTTGTTGTCCTTTCTTAATTTCATCTTCTTTTTGTGCCATTACTGCTTTTGCTAAATCAAGCATTCCCCAAATAATTAACAAAATTGGTACGACAATCTTGATAATGGTAATAATCATGGAAACAACATATGGTAACATTCCACTAAAGCTTAAATCAATATTACCACATTGATAAGTTCCACCAGTATCTATTTTTAAAATGGATAACATAATTGATGACATTTTTCTTCCTCCTCTATTAGCATCATTATACTATTTGTTATTTTTTTTGTCAATAATCACTCAATCACATAAGGATCTTTCGCTGTACCAGTACCAGAACTATATAATTCTCGACCACTTACATACACAACCCAGTAATAAGAATTCTTTCCATTTGCCCTTGCAATCTGTGACATCGCATTACCGAATGTGTACACTTCATAAGTATTATCTGCTGAAGCATTAGTAGTCCATACCGTATCAATATTTTCCATCCAATAATTAAAATTAGAACAACTACCAGAATCAATGCTCTTACAATTCTCATCTAGACTAGCAAGAACAAAATCCGATAAGTTAACGGTACTAAGATATTGATTCGATAAAACATTCTCTCCACAATCTATAGAGAGGTCTACATTTCTATCGGTTTCTTTTCTCTTTCCAATGCAAACATCATGTGGTATTAAATGTCTTTTATTTTCTTCCTTAAAAGAACTATAACTATTATTCAAAGTTTCATATAAATCACTCGTTACATAATTATTAATACCATAACTTCTCTGTGTTTCTGCATTAAATTTGGTATCCCATCTCGTTGTCTTTTTCTCAGTCTCATTCTTTACGAGACGAAGATTACCATTTTGATCAATTTTTAAAATACGCCAAGTAGTACCTCCAAACGATACATAATTATTAACATCTTTTCCTCTAAAAACGTATTCTCCATTCATCTCATATAAACCGCCTTTATAGGCTAAAGCATCTTCTTCCGTTCTTAAACTATCTGTCATAATTTGATCAGCTAACGTAACAGATTTGTATTCTGTACAAGTTACTTCTGGTAAATAAAGAGATAATCCGCCATTATTCATAACGGTCACTTTCCCACTACAAGTATCATCGATATACTCTGTTAGTTCCTTTAAATATCCCTCTGAAACCAAAGTATCCGCACTAATTTCAATACTAGTTCCAGGATCTGGTATTCTCTTCTCATCATCTTTAATGTAATCCTCAGCCGCAGAAACAAGTTTTTCCTCTAGTTTCTGATAGTTGCTTCCTGGACCTGAAAACATTCTTGCAATAGCAACCACAACGATAATAAGGACTGGTATTCCAATTACAACCCCTAATAAAATCCAAAGTTTCTTATCTACTTTTTTCAATGCATCTAACATGTCTAAACCTCCCCAGTTTCATACTAAAGATATTATATCACAACTCCTCTTTAAAACACAATCTTATTTTTATTTCTCTTTCTAACTAAAAAAGACTTGTAGATTATTAGAAATTATCAGTAAATTTTCAAGAAAGATAGATTTATTCTATCTTTCTTGTTATAATAAAGGAGAGGTGATTGTAAGATGGAAGGTACAGTTCCAAAAAGACAAATAAGTAAGAAAACGATACTCATAGTAGTCGGAATTATTCTTGCTATTGTCATTATTTTTTTATTAGTGAAACATTTTATGGGGGAAAATCAAAAATATTCTTTTGAGAGTATTGATGATACGACATCGTTTTTTATCCAAAATAAAGAAGGAAAATCTGCTCTTTTTAACGAAGATGGAAAACAGTTAACGGAGTTTGTTTTTGATAGTAATGGTTCTTTTTATGGGGGAGTTTCAAAGGTTACTACGGAAGATGGAAAATATGGAATTATTAAAGAAGATGGAAAATATCTAGTAGAACTTGGCGATGATTATATTTCTGATTATGATTCTCTTTTTGTGGTTCATGCGAGTGCTACTGATAAAGAATATGTAATCAATTCTAAAGGAGAGACGATTTTAGAAGGATATGATATTACAATTCATAGCTTTTATAATCCTTATATCTATTATGTAGAAGTAGAATCAGAAAAAGATAAAGAGCCAGATAAAGTTCAAGTATTGAATTATGCAGGAAAGGTAATGGATACCGTTCCTAATGAGGATTATTTTACTAGTTCTAATCCGTTAAAAGGTTATACAACTTTATCAGATGGTAAAAAAACTTATGTTTATAATCTTGATGAAGGAAAGAAAGTAACTGAAGTAGACGGTGGATACTGTGTTGCTTATGTAGAAGGAAATAAGGTCTTATTATCTAGTTGTAGTACGTGGTATAGTTCTGATGATACGAATGGTTATGTTGTCTTAGAAAAAGGAAAAGAAAAATATAAAAAGTCAAAAGATGAATGTGGTCTTACGCTATTAAGTGATGGTTCTGTTGTTTGTCGTACGGATGCAGGAGATAATGTATTTGTTTCAGATGATGGAACATTATCTTCAACTAAATTCGATGATGCCATAGATGGAAAAAATTACGTTGTCCATGAAGGCGAACAATATGTATTTTATGAAAATGGCAAAAAAGCAAATACATTAGATTGCGTTTCTGTTTCTAGGACATTAGAAGATGGATATATTTTGTATCATTCTAGTTCTAGAAAATGTTCTAGCCAAGAATCTGGATATGCTTATTATAATAAGAAAGGTGAAAAGGTATCAGATACTTTTTATTCTGCTACTACTTTTGATGATAATGAAAGAGCAATTGTTTCCACTGACAAGAGTAACTACTATTTAATTGATTCTAAATATCAGAAAGTTACTGATACGTATTCAAGAATTTACCAAGATGGAAATTTATACGAAGTGACAAAAGATCAAGAAGATATTATGATTGATAAAGATGGTAAACAGATAGCAGCAGGTTATAAAGACTATAAAACGATTTCTCGTCATGAAGGAAAAGAAAAGTTTATAGCGTTTGTTTATGATAATAAAGTAGAAATTTATAACAGTATAACAGGTAAGAAGATTGGTGAGGTAGAAGGATCTTCTATTAACTTAACAGAACACTATTACTATTATGGAGATCATTACTATAGCTATAATACAGGCAAAGAATTTTATCAAAGACAATAGTCAAAAAGGAGAGGGACCATGTTTATAGATGAAGTAAAAATTGAAGTAACAGAAGGAAATGGCGGGAATGGTTGTCTTGCCTTCCAAAGAGAAAAATATGTTGCCATGGGTGGCCCTTTCGGGAAAAATGGTGGCCGTGGAGGAAATGTCGTTTTCGAGGTCGATGAAGGGACTAAATACCTTAATTGATTTGCGCTATACAAAAAAGTATCGCGCTAAAAATGGAGAACACTGACAAGGAAAAGGAATGAACGGAGCGATTGCTCCGGATTTAATTGTCAAAGTTCCTCTTGGAACGGTTATTACAGATTTAGAGACAAACTTTATTTTAGGTGATTTAACCAAAAAGGATAGTCGCGTAGTGGTTGCTTATGGTGGTCGTGGAGGTCGTGGAAACATGGCCTTCGTAACGCGTAATAATCCAGCTCCTGATTTTGCTGAAAATGGAGAACCAGGCGAAGAGAAAAAACTAAAAATAGAACTCAAACTACTCGCTGATGTAGGACTAGTAGGAATGCCTAGTGTCGGAAAATCGACGATTATTTCTAAAATTTCCGCGGCTAAGCCAAAAATAGTTGCATATCATTTTACGACACTACACCCAAATTTAGGGGTTACGAGAACGAAAGATGGAAGATCTTTTGTCGTTGCTGATTTACCAGGACTTATTGAAGGTGCATCTCTTGGAGAAGGATTAGGAGATAAATTTTTAAAACATATTGAAAGAACAAGAGTGATTGCTCATGTCATTGATATGAGTGGTTTTGAAGGAAGACCAATATATGTATGGACAGAAGAACAGATAAAAGCTCACTTTCTAATATGCTTTATAGCATTAACAATAATAAGAATAATTCAATATAAGATACTTAAATATGAAAATAAATCCACTCTTAATGTAGATGGATGGGAACAAGGAATAACAGCAGAAAAAATAAAGGAAGCTTTAAATAATTTTCGAGCAGATTCAATTTATTTAGATTATTACAAAATAACAGAAATAAATGAAGAAATAGAAAAAATATTGAAATCAAATGGCATTGATTTCAAATTTGAAAAATACAATATGCAAGAAATCAAAACATTACGAACAATGCTAAATAATGTAGGTATATGATTATACAAAACAAAAATCACCATTCAGCCCAGTATTTATAAGGCTTTATAGTGATTTTTTGCTTTACTAACTGTCAAACTCGGGTTATATCACAACTCCTCTTTAAAACACAATCTTATTTTTATTTCTCTTTCTAACTAAAAAAGACTCGATTCCGAGTCTTCATCTTAATTATCAGTGACACCACAATCTTCTGGGCCATTCAAGAAACACTCTACGCAGTTCATGATTCCCTCATCATCAGCTACAAAGTTGATAACTAATTTAACAACAGCAATGACAAAGAACATGACAACGGCCGCTAATAAACGTTTTACAAATGTCTGTTGACCTTTCTTTATCTCATCTTCCTTTTGTGCCATTACTGCTTTTGCTAAATCAAGCATTCCCCAAACTACCAATAAAATTGGTCCAACTACTTGAATGATTAATATTACTGTACTAACAATTTTGGCAAACTTTTCATCAATCATGAAAGAATTATCACCAAATACTTCACAAGTAAAATCTCCTGCATAAACAGTTGGTACCGTTACTACCAACATAAGGATTAATAAGATTGCAAATGTCCATGCCTTTTTATTTTTCATTTTCTAATCACCTCAATTACAACTATTGTTAATAAAACAATCGATACAAGATACAATACTTCCTCGAACTGTATCATTCGCTACTACTACATTTACCAACAACTTCACTAGTGCGATAATAAGGAATACAACTAATCCCATCGTGATTCTTTTTACTAGTGCAGTTCTTCCCTTTTTCATCTCATCTTCTTTTTGTGACATAATACCTTTTACTAAGTCTATCGTTCCCATGATTACTAAAATAATCGGTACAATCACCTGCACAGCAGATAATAAAGAACTGGATAACTCTGGAACTTTACTTGGAATATTTTTAATATTTCCACAACTAACCGTCGTTCCTGGTTTTAGCCATTCATTCGCTGCTAACACACTTTCAGTATGCACCAAGAATAGCAAGAATGTCAAGCAAAAGAAGCAATATATTTTCTTTTTAGTCACAGTAATCACTTCCTCTCAAGAAGCAGTTCATACAATCGACTATTTCTGAAGAAGAATCAGCGAACAAGCCAACTGCCACTTTTACGATAGCAAAAGCAAAGAATACAATGGCAGCAGCAATCAATCGTTTAATAAACGTCTGCTGTCCTTTTTTAATCTCATCATCCTTTTGTGCACTAATTGCTTTCATCAAGTCTAGCATACCTAGAATCACTAAAGCAATTGGTACAATAATTTGAATTAATAAATAAAGAATTCTTGTTACTCGTGGAATAGAAGTCGGAATATCACTGACATAGTAATTTCCACAACTCAATGTACCACTTTCAACAGGAAGTGGTGTTACAACATCTGTTCTCACTTCTGGATTATCATATTGTGGTTTTTGAGTAGGTCTTTGCGCTGCTGAAGGAGGAGTAGAAGTATCCTCTGTACAAGTCAAAGAATAAATTTCTTCATCCTTTACTCTCTTTAAACTTTTCACATCTGAAATAATAGTAGAAACATTCGCACTATCACTTAAAAACACTTTTTTCTTTTTAGCAACAATCATATTCGTTGGACAATTATTCGTTTTAGAGATATCACTTATACCGGTATACGATGTAGAAGGTGTTAAACTCTTGTTTTGCCAGTTTTGAATACTACCACTAGTACTACTCGTTCCTATTAAAATTTTAACGTTTGGATTTCCTAAAGAAGTAGTAATTTCATAGTCAGCATGAATAGGAACCGTTGATCCAGCAAGAGTCCCTGTTGCAGAACATGTACAACTACGAGGCGTAATTTGTTGCACACCCGTATCCGGTGCCGGTTCTGCAAATCCACTACTAGAAGTTAAGTTCAAAATAGAGGATTGTGAAACACCATAGCCATGGGTAACCCTATGTTTAGAATCTTCCTTTGCATACTCTAACACTTTATTGACATTGGCATCATCACTAAAATAGATATGAGATCTTGTAAAAGTATCTAGCACCAATATCAATTTACTAGGACACCTATTTCCATTATATACATCATCATAACCGTTATAACTAGAATAATCTGTATAAGGAACTTTGTTAGTTACAACTGGGTTATATGGATTCTTATCGTACCACAAAGACTCAATATCACTTAAATACCAATTGGCAATATAATTCGTAAGCATACTATCTGTATTGTTGGTATAATTATCTATTTTCTTAGTATATGGAGTAGAGTAAGAATCAGGAATTTCTACTGATGCTGCTCCATCAGTACCCTCATAATAACAGCCTATGGTAGCATTTACTTGGCTTATTTTAAAATTGCCTAAAAACACGACAAAAACTATTAGAGCAATAGTTTTTGTAAGTTTATTTTTTAACATAACATCACCTCTGGTTTAAATCGTCGTTATCTTACCCTATCAAATCCCAATTTATTTAAGAATTCTACTAAAGGTCGATTTTGTTTTTCTCGTTCATCTAATGGAGGAAGATTAAAGAATACTTTCACTCTTGCTTCATATTCAAAATCCATGACATCTTTTGAACTCAATAAACTTTTATTCAATAAAACCTTTTTATCCTTTAAATTCTTTAAAGCTTGTGGGGTAACCATTGTTAATCGATTTAATTTAATAACAGATGGCTCAATCAAATAAATAATTTCATTGCATAATCCTTCGGCTTGAACACTATTGTTTACATCAATAATGATAGCATCCGAATCACGATATTTTCCAACCTCTGCACTAACATTACCACTAACAGTAGAAACAAGTCCAGAACTTTTTAAATAAGTAAAATCTGTTTTATCCACTTCAATAGCCGTTACATTATAGTATTTCGATAATTCATTATACATCATGTAGACCAATGTTGTAGCTCCAGAATTTTTAGTAACATTCTTAATACCAATAATTCTTCCAAATCCACCAACCGTTTGAACCATTACTTGTTGTTGTGGCATAGGCGCTACCACACCCATCATACCATTTTGAGGTTGTTGTGGCATCATTGGAGGTTCTTCTAATTGATGAAATTGTGCAACATCACGATAACTATTTGGATGATTATATAAGTACTGAATTCCATCCACATTTCTTGTAAAGTTATAAATTCCCATGGAAATTAACTTTGACAAGTAAGAAGGAGATGTACTCTCTTCTGTATCATCTAGCAATAATATTACCTTATCCATCGGTAAAGAAATAGAAAGTTTCTGTAAATTTCTAATATCCTTATAATCCTTGATGGCAGTAATATCCAATATCATTCTCTGATAAAAAAAGTTTTGAAATGTACTGATAATCTCATCTACTTCAAATTCACCATTTAAACTTTTAATAACATCGATTCCTAGATTTTCTAGCATCAATTGATACTTATTTGAAACGATAACATTCATGAATTATCACCTTTCACTTGTATTATTAATTATTGTTAAAATGGGCATCTATGCTATAAATAGATTTTGTTTCCCCATAAACTGGGAACTCAATATAATTACCAATTAATGGTAAATCAAAATGCATAAATGCCGTTACACCAAAGTAATGTCCTTTGGCATTGTTATACTCATATACGCAATAATGATAAGTTGTTTTACTATTAGCAGTTCCTGGAGTACCATAAACAATAGTTCCACCATTTTTTGGTTTACAGTCATTCGTTGCTACTGCTAAAGAATATCCAATATCCTTCAAACTAGCTTCTACTTCTGATTGAACTAAATTTTCTCCAGAACTTGTAGTTACATTCCAACCACCGTATTTTTCAATCGTATAAATAATTCTGTTTTTGACTTTAAATGCTTTTGAATAACTAATAGATCCAATCAACAAGGCTGACATGACGCCTAAAAACACTAATAACAAATTGACAATAAACGTATTTCCTATCGCTTCACGCATCTGCAATCACCTCATTACAAATCTATCCAAAATAATACATTCGATTGGTTCTAGAAAATATAGGAATTTTTAAAACATTTTCAATTACTGGGAAACGGAATTTCATGTAAGTTAACACTCCATAATGATAATAAACATCCGTTGTTTCTACTCCCGTATCACGGTATGCTTTCGCACCGTTATCATTCTCATATAAATAAATGCAATATCCTTCATCGGTTGGGTCTGTTGGATGTACCAACACTCTTCTACCCTCCACTGTAAAATCCGCTACTTCTCCATCTTGAGCGGCCAAATAATTTTGACTAGTATTTTTCCATACAGTTGGGCAATCCACTTTCGTGGTAATATCATAAGAAAGTGTTGATAAACCTTTGGCTATCTCTGCCTGTGAATATTCATTATACCCCTCATACACCTCTATTGCATTTACAATATAGCTATTAATTCGATAGGCCTTGTAATAGCTAAAAGTTCCAGCAAGGAACGCAAATACTAAAAAGATAAATAATAATATAAAATTTAGCATAAAAGAAGTTCCTATACTTTCTCTCATAGCTATTACCTCCTACACATATCTACTATTGTCCAGCATCTGCTACACAACTTGAATAACTACTTGAATCATATTGTCCAGTACGGTCATTAGATGCAGCCGTACAACTTCCACCGTCCCAAACACCTCCGGCATCTGTGCAACATGATCTTCTGGCTGAACTTCTCATCAAACTATTAATTAATGGTGTAGCTACTGCTACGATTACAGCAATCAAAATAATTGCTACTACAGTTAAGTTTGCTTCTCCTGCAGCTTCTTTCATTCTATCACCACCTTACTTTCCAGTTATATTATAACACATAATTTTTTTATTTTTCAATAAATTATCATTAAAATGTCATTAACACCATCATAGATAATAACATCAAGCCCATGACTCCACCACCAGTAGAGATAAGCATAACTAAAGTTTGGTTCTCCATGTGCTCTAGACGCTCTTTATATTTTTGCTCCCTAGCCTTATTTTGTAAGGCAGAAACAGTTCTTGAAAACATCATAACTTGTTCATGTTTATCTTGTTGTGAACCTAAACCAAGACGATATAACAAACGCATCATACGCATAGAATCACGAACAGGATATTCATTAGCAAAGTCAATATAAGGTTGAATACTAGAATCTCCAGCATCTATTCTAGCTACTAATCGCTTTAATCCAGGTCTAAAAACTTCTGGAGCGGTATCGATACTTCTACTTAAAGCAACGGGAACTGTATAATGCTGTACTAAGATTTCCAAACTCTTTAAGTAGTAAGGAAGCATCAAATTGATATGATGCAAATTAGCTTTATAATATGCTTTTAATGAGTTATAAGGAGCTTTAAATACCAAATAGCCGGCAATAACAGCAATTAAGATATAAAGAAATGATAATTGTGAAAAAAAGATAAAGATAACAGCAATAATTGTAATAAGACCATTTCTAACTCTTACGCCGAATAACTCATTAATATCAATTTCACGTCCAGGATAACGAATTCCCAATAAGAATTGATAATCATCTTCCATCAATGCTCTAAAATATGGTTCTGTATCCGTTACGAAACGGTTCGTATCGACAACACGGTTATAATTTAATACAAATACAATAATAACAGCAATAATAATAAATTCCATTATTCCGCACCTACATTCTCATTATAATATTTTTCTCCTTTTAGTAAGAAGAACGTGTTGATAACTAATATTCCGTGTAACAACAACTGTACATACCATAAATCTAACATTTTCAAATACGTTTCTGATCCTAACAAGAATTGAAGTAACATACACATAAAGTATAAGATAATACCAAATTGTAAGAACTTCTTATGGAATCCTGCTCTATCCAGTCTATCACGGTATACATTCTCAACAAGCATATCGATATCCTGTGACATGTTTTCAAGAGATTCCGCAGTATCTTTCGCACCTTCATTCGTAATTTGTAAGAATAACTGGTGCATATTCTTTACCATATAGAAATCATACTTTGTACTCATGAAACTTAACGATTGATCAATGGTACCATTTTCATAAGACATATCAATCATAACTTTAACATCAGTTTTCACTGGGTCTTCCAATACTCCTGATTCATAAACACCCTCTAAGGCCTTTACGAAAGATTGCGTAGTAGCAAACTCCATAATCGTATTGGTCGTATAAATTTGAATTTGTTCAAAGATAAATTCACTATAGATTCTCTTACAACGTAAATACGTTAAATAAGGAATAAAACATACTGCTATAATAGCATAAATAACAGACACCAATAAATTATAGAAATATAGGTAAGAGATAACCGCAGCTCCCACTGCAAAACTGACAACCTGAACCATATATTGATGTGGAGTATACTCTTGTCCTAAATCCTTTACTTTTTCACGAATAGTCCTAAAAGAATAGGGAGCTACTCTATCATAAATAAAGGTAGTCCTATCAGAGATATATTTATATACGTTCTCGCCATTTGCACTTCGATATATAATGATGAAAATAACAATAGCAGAAACGATTAAAAAAATCACTGTGATATTCATATTTCTCCTCCTTTTCTATCTATTGTGTTGGAATAGCACCTGCCGGACTAGCCGTTTTTGGAACTACTCCCATATTTTCTGTAGTACTTCCTGGTGCATTCGTAACAGGTGGTGCAGAATTAACATTCGCACCCTGTTCATCGGCTGGTTGCTTCTCAGCAAATTCTGCAAATGGATCTTCTGGTTCCAAAGTTTCAGAAGCAGATGTCCCATTATCCCCAGCTTCTTCTTGCATAAATCCTTCTGGAAGGAAAACTCCTTGAGCTTCCAAATAAGCAACTAAATACTTACTTGGAGGTCTCTTTGTAATCTTTCCACCAGGTGTTTTTTGAAATAAAATGTTATATTTTGCCTCATTGTCTTCTGTTACATAGAATTCACAAACTTCAGCAATTTCACGAACAAATCTCTTTGACACTTTATCTTGATATCCACGAATATAGATACCAATTTGGATATATCGATAGATAGATCGTAAGAACTGATCAACTTCCTGATTTGTTTCCAACAAACTGTACATACGGTTTGGAATAGATGTCGCCTTATCCGCATGGATGGTAGACAAAATATAGTGTCCTGAAGATATAGAGTTACGTGCTGCTAGTACAGCTTCTGCACTACGAACCTCAGATAGTAAAATCCATTTTGGATTCTGTCTCATACAAGAGACTAGAACGTCTGTGTAACTAGCCACATTATTTGTTTTCATCGCTACGATATCACGATGTGGATAAATTCTATCCAAGTGCAACTCCAAGGTATCTTCAATCGTAATTAATTTTTCATTCTCGTAAGTGTGGGAAGCTAAATATTTAACGAACTCTGTTTTACCAGAACCAGTTTCTCCACATACGATAATATTACAATGTCCATGAACGCAACGAATGAGCAATTCATGAATATCTTCTGTAATATACTTATCCGCAATAATCTTATCATGTTCCAAACGAATCTTGGCTGGAGTTTTACGGATAACACAAGCTATACCATTTTTAGCAATGGAATCATGAATAAAGTTCATACGCAACTCAGCACTTTCACTATCTAGAAAAGGGTGAGCAGCATTGAAACTATGACCAACAACATTGGAGCATTGGAATGCCAACTTTTCCATAAAATTGTTATCAACAAGTGGATTCTCAACGCGGAAAATACCATGGGACAGTGTCTTTAACCACAACTGTCCACCATTACTGTAAGAAATATCGGTCACGTCATCGTTATCTAGGTACTGTTGTAACGGACCGAAGTCCATTTGATCAAATATATTATCCATATATTCTACAAACCCCTTTTATCTATTAGTTTGAACTATTACTATCTGATCCACTAACAGTATTGGTATCGGTATTACTGTTGCTGCCATTACCACCTGGAACTCCACCTAATTCTTCCAAATACTCTTCATTTGTTGGAATAGCAACACGGTGAGCATCAATATAGTCTCTCAAATATTGACTACTAACTTCAACATCACCAGTAATTGGAGTTTTTCCTCCATGTGGTACAATGATTAATTCGATTCCAATGCTACTTAAATAAGCTGCTTGACGCATTAAAATATGTAATTCCTCTGGAAGTCCAAAGAATAGGAAGGCAGGAGCACCATTACTCTCTACACTGGTAAAGACATCTTGTCCACCACTATCCTTAACAGCTAATACTTCAATGTTTTCAATTAATTTACCAAACATAACTAAGTTAGATTCATCTCTTGCCTTCATGTAAATATCAATGTAAGTGTGTGGTTGAATAGAGTTTGCAAAAGTAGTAACGATATTAACAGCCATATAATATGGAATATCTACTACACCATTCGCATCCTCATGTAAATCTTGAAGCCATGTACCAGGTAGTTCTTCCCTATTTACTAATACTTTTTCATAGAACATACTACCTTCTGGAATTGTTACATTCACACCAGTATATTTTCCAATGATTTGATTTTCATTCATCATGACACCATTGTCTTTTGCAACACTTGGTACATTCTTCCATGAAATATCTGATGCCTTAATTTCCGTTTGTGGTTCAATAAGATGAGAAGCCACAGGAACTTTTACAGGGTTCACAGCACTATCAATCGTAGACTTATATCCCCAATAAAGGATAATTAATACGATAAGTACACCAATAATAGTAACTGTATTTTTATTTGTGATAAATCTCTTTGCAGAAATCATAAAATTATTCATAATTTAACATCCTTTCTATTCATACTCTTCCATTCTATTTTTTGTTTCTAGAATGGCATCAATTTTGTGTGTCAACTTAAAGTTGATACTATCCCCACCAGTCACAGTAGTCGATGTTTCTGAACCCATCGTCTCTATTTTGATACTTACTTTTGGTGGTTCCTCATTTACATCATATATCCATACATGATATTGGTGTTGTAAAGTTGCATCTTGGGCAAATCTTCTAAAGAAACTTTCTACAAACAACTCTCTATCAATTCTAACCGTTCCATCATGTCGATAGGCAGCTAAATCAATAGCATCGTACATAGCAGCTTCCGTTGTTTCTTTCAAAAGTTCATAATTGTGTTCTCCTGTATTCGTAATAGATTGGAAAAAGTATACCAAGAACATAGATACTATTCCCATTCCAATAATCATTACTCCCCAAAACGATTCTCTCATTCTTTATCACCTCTCACAATATTGGCTAATATTTGCCAACGCCTCTTTGTAGTAGTGTTCACACTTCTCTAATCGGAGTGGATTAGACGCCCCTATCAGGGGATGATATCTGGTCCTTCGTGTTCTTCTTTCTTTCATTCATTCACCCAAACCTTACTATCAATCAACATTTCAAATACCATGTATTCTTTATGAATTATATCACACTTTTTCTCTTTTTGATAGAGGTTTTTATGTATTTTTATACGGAATACATCTTCCCTTTTCATTTTTCTAATTTTATAAGCAAAAAGGCTACATGAAAATATAGCCTTCTTTTCTAACGTATCCAAGTTACAGCAGGATAATTATATTCGGTATAACATCCATTATCTAGGACATCTTGTGCTCTTCCTGAAGTATCAAAACCGTTTGGTAAACAACTTCCCATGAGTGGGTAATTTAAAGCAGAATCTGTCTGTAAATCTGTCAAAAACTCACTCGCACAATATTTTTGATTATCTTTACTCTTACATAACACTTTTAATTTATTTGTCTCATCATAGTAAGACGTATAAGGATCAACATCATTAGAGAAATATGCTTGATTACTTCTCCTGATATATTGAATTGCATTGACATCTAACATCAATTCATATTGTGCATGACTATTATTATAGACATTTTCATCTAGAATTTGATGAAGTTCTGTTTCTGGTAACTCCCAGTTTTTTCCAACCTCTCTACCAGTACCATCTCGACCTGGGAATGCTTTTGTTACATCATCCGTATCAGATAACAATGCAACTAACCGGTAAGCAATATCTAATCCATTTAAATTTCCATCGGAATCGTCATCATCATTCTCATCACAATAGACTGGGGAATCTGAAGTTAATGTACTTCCTGTATAATTACAATCATATCCATACATTTCGTTCTTTACATGATAAGCACAAGAATAATCAAAACCAGCTTTTCCCTTACTATTTTGATCATCAAAGGTAGGTCCAAAGTGTCCATCTTGATTTTGATAATTAATCTCTGCCTCAGAAGCATCGCTAGCTTCTGGAATATCAGCCATATCTCCTAAATTACTGACAACCACTTTCATCTCATAACTTCCATTGGTTAAACTAAATGCCGTTGGTAAACCATATCCAATAGAATAGAAATAAGCATCATCAATTCCTGTTAATGCATCCTTATCCTTTTGATTAATAAGGGTTTTATCATCATTCACATTTCCTTTTACAGAATACCATGTAAAGAATTCCGTTGGATATTTATACTCCCATTCTCCACGAATATTCCACGTCATACGATTACTTCCGGTACAGTTCCATGTTGTCTTATAATAATCTATCTTACAAGTTGGTTTCGCAGAAGCACCACTTCCCGTTGTTTCACACTTATAAACAGGAACAGAAACTTTTGTACATTGACTAGTATTGACATTATCCGTATTATACCCATCTGGATAAGAAGTCAAAGCAGATTCTGATAAAAGTTCTCCATCAAATTGGAAATTTCTACTATTCGCTCCATAAGCAGTATTCACAGGTTCATTAAAGACTAAGTGAATGACTGTGTTAAAGACATATTTAAAACTATTAGAACATTCCAAAATCTTTACCATTTGGTTATCACGTGAACTAATATTCGTAGCATCTGACGTAATACCTGAAGTAGAAAGAGACGCTAATCCTTTGGCATATTCTTTTGTACAAGTACCTCCCTGAATACAAGATTTCTCACGATTTCCTGGATCAGATACTGTTACTTTATTCGTCCATCCACTTTCAAAAGTAAAAGTAGAAATAGCCGGTCTTGTCGCTTCCCAAGTATCACAGTAAAGTGTTTCTTCCGTACAAGCACTACCACTACATCCTTCAGGTTTTTGTATGGTTCCACATGATGTCGTTCCAGCAGTTACGGTAATACCCGCATTAGAAGCCGTATAAAGAACTCTCTTCGCATAATCTTCTATATACTTTTTATTGACCTCTTTATACTTTGTCTTCCAACTACTATATCGATATTCTCCGGCTCTGGTACTACATTGTTTGGATACTTGAACCGTTCCAAATGTCCCTTCACTAACTCCCCATTGGAAAGTTTGTCCTGCTTTTACATTATAAACATCCGTTGGAAAATTCGTAACAACTTCCTCATAACAATATACTCTACAATAATCTTCATTTCCTACCTGTTCACTAGAAGCACCACCAGAAGTTACCGTATCTCCTACGTGTCCTGTATTTTCAGAAGAATAGTTCACTCCATTTTTCGTATAAGCAATACCATAATCTAACCACGCTAATTTCCCATTCATAGTAGTACTAGAATCTCTAAAATAAGATCTTCCGTTGACGCAATCATCAATACGTTGTTCATAGGAAAAAGTTGGAGGAACACAGGTCGGATAATAAGGATCACTTGGTGGACATCCTACTGGAGTAGAATCACAATGCGCTCTTAAATCAGCATTCAAAGAAGAATTTAAATAATTTTCTCTCTTCAACATCTCATCTTGCAACTTTGTTGCATTCGTGTATGTTTTGGTAACACCATCGATGGTAAGAGTATCAGACCATTCGGTTCTTCCATCCCCACCATTTCGATAGCGGTCTATTTCTTCATAATATTTATCCGCACTCACATGATAATATTTGTCATAAATTCCATCTAGTATATCCTCATCACAAGTATTGGGTTGTGGAATGGTAACATCCCTACAATGAGCACGTAAATCAGGATTAATAGAAGAATTCATATAATTTTCTTGACGTAATAAATTCCAACTATATTTTGCAGTATTTTGTTTTGTTTCCGGTTTACCATTAATAACAAACACATCACTATAAGGAGTACCATTACTGTCCCCGCCATTAGCAAACCGAGCAATCTCACTATGATACTTTTGTAAATCTTGGTGATAATACTTATCATAAATCAAACCTAAAATAGTTTCGTCACATGGAGTAGATAACTGTAATTCCAATTTTTGAGCGGTGTTAGCAGCCCAAATATTTGCAACACCTTGGCCTCTCGTTGTATATCGGAGGTCGCTCGCAGTATTCGTAGCAGAAGGCTCTATCGTAAACGTTTTTTGTCCAGATACGTGTCCGACACATAATGTCGCACTTGCTGTATGGACATGTGATTCTAGTAAAGCAGAAAGTACTGATACGTCATCACTAGACATAAGAGCTAATTCACTAATGGTTCCATAAACAACGAATTTATCGGTCCTTTTTCCTGTAGGAGCATCATAATAATAAATTTTCAAAGCAAAAATTGGTTCTACTTGAAAAAATCTATCCGTAATGGAATCTGGAATAACATCGGAAAAATCACCTTTCGCGTTCTTATTATTACGGTAATTTTGAACCAATTTTTGATAAGTATTATTTGGTCCTTCCACTTGTAAAAGGGATAATAATTCATCAAACCATTGTTCAGAACTCTTTCCACCATAAGTTCCTCCCCCAGTAAGATAGGAATCCAAGGCATCATAATAATTCTTAATACATCGGGAATCTGTAGCATCATGTCCTGGACACTTCGACGCTAATAATTTGGCTAACTCATTACCCTCTGAAGCAATTACTCCATGATTTCCACCTCCCGTAACTACTTCTTTAAAAGTAACATTATTATGAACAGTAGCTTGAATTACATTGGCTGGTACATCTGGAGATGTACTAATTCCTAATTGCTGTCTTAAAAATTTGACATTGGATGAGACACTATAGGTGGCAATTGAAATTTTATCCTCTCCAAAAGGATCACGATTCATAATATCATAAGATTGCCCATACTTTTTTCCATTAGAATCCACAAAAGCAATCCGGACCCCTAAAGAAACCGTCGCACGGCGAAATCCCGAATTTCCACTATTTGTTCCTGGATCTTGAGGAGTGCCCCCTTCACCATCTTTATCACCTATCAAAAAAGTTAACAGACAGCAAAGAATACATACCATTGTTACACTGCGATATATTTTTTTCTTCTTCATACTTCTCACTACTTTCCATTTATGATTTAGACTACCTATTTTCTACAATTGTAACATAAAAAAGTTCAATTTACTAGATATAAATAAAGTATTCATCAGTGTTTTGATGGGAACCCTAATTAGTAGACACCAATAAAAAAGTTTATAAGAAAAAGAGAAGAATTTTTTCTCTTTTTTCATCGATATATTTATAGTTTAAAGCGTTATCACTTGTTATTACTGACTCGCCTAATTTTCTTTCAAGATCAATTCTTGCAACTTTTGCTGTATTGCCACCCATTCTCGCTATTTTTTTATTTTGTTCTAAACCATAAGGTTTATGCTTTTTAGCAAGTTCACGTGTTGCTGTTTCCCCCAAATCTGTTAACAGAACTTCTACATCTGTCATATTATCTCTCAAAGACTCTTTATGAATGCTCTTAAATTCTTTATATTCATTTGCTTTCATTTTCAGTTGGTTAGTATTACTAACCAGTTCACTACCCTCATCATTTAATTTACCTTTTAACCATTTCCAATAATTCCTAGCTTTAGTATAATCACTATCCGTTAATGAACTAATTACATCTACTATACTGAAATAATATTCTTCATCATCTTTATCTTATCAATTAGTGAGCTGATTAAGAAACAAGATGAATTTTTTACGAAAAAAGTACAAATCAACCGTTTGTACTTTTCTACTTTTATTATCGTGTCCATAATATGGTTCGATAATTATATAAAGTATAACATCCATTATCCAAGACATCTTGTGCTCTTCCCTCTGTATCAAATCCATATGGTAAACAAGTTCCCATCAATGGATAATTTAAAGCACT
>CANRDB010000009.1 GCA_947629315.1 uncultured Bacilli bacterium | reverse complement strand
ATAGATTCTATCACAAATTATCTCTCTTTATGGATAATCAGTCTTCTTGTAGTTGTTATCTCTATCCTATATATTTGCCAAGCAAAAAGGAATATCTAATACGGTATTTCTTTTTGTGTCATCCGTTTTGATTATTGGAAAGTGTACCGAACGATACTCTACTTTCTAATTTTATACGGAAAAAATGGAAAAATAGAAACACTTGAGTTTTATTTTGAAAAATATTATAATGTTTTAGAAAGTGAGTACTTTATGGAATATAGAATTACCCTGCCAGAATTTGATGGGCCTTTAGATTTATTGTTACATCTTATTAAACAGTCAGATATTAATATTTGTGATATCTCCATTGTCGATATCACAAAGCAATATTTAGATTATATTGAAAGAATGGAAGAAATGAATTTGGATATTGCGAGTGAATATCTCGTTATGGCGGCGGAATTAGTCGAAATGAAATCACGAGTACTACTACCAGTCGAAGAAGAGGAAGAGGAAGAAGAAGATCCTAGGGAAGAACTGATTCATCGATTATTAGAATATCAAGCATATAAAGAAAGCACTAGTATCTTTAAAGAACTAGAGCAAGAAAGAAAAGAAGTATTTACCAAAGAGCCTAGTGATTTATTAGAATTTAGTGACACGAATACCAAACAAGACTATGGTATTTCTCTAGAAGATTTATTAGCAGCCTTTCAAAAATTTCTTGATTCTAAAGAATTTCAAAAGCCTCTCCATACCAAGGTGGCTAATCAAGAATATTCAGTAGGTCGAAGATGTCTTGAGATTCGAGATATTTTACGGAAGAAAAAACGAATCTCTTTTGAAGATTTATTTGAAATTCCCACAAGAGAATATGTCGTTGTCACCCTTCTAGCCATCCTTAGTATGTCTAAAAAACAGGAAATTCAAATTGAGCAAACGAAAAATTTCGATAACATTATCATTGAAGAAAAGAGGGATAACGCGTGAAAGCAGCGATGGAAGGACTACTCTTTTTAAAAGGTTCCGATGGATTAACGATTGCGGAACTCTGCAATCTATTAGATGCCAAAGAAGAGATTGTAAAAAATACCTTACAAGAACTCTATCAAGATTATCAAAATGAGGATAGAGGAATTACTCTAGAATTTTTAGGAGAACACTTTAAATTGACAACCAAAAAGGAACAAAGACACTATTATGAACAGTTAGTAAAAGAAGAGGTTAACTCTTCTCTTAGTCAATCAGCTTTAGAAACTTTAGCGATTATCGCTTACAATGAACCAATTACGAGAATTGAAATTGATGAGATTCGTGGGGTGAACAGCAGTTACGTAATTAGAAAACTTATGATTAAAAACCTAATTCAAGAAGTAGGTCGTTCAGAACTTCCTGGTCATCCAAAACAGTATGGGGTTACCAATGCCTTTTTAGATTACTTTGGATTAAGTGGTATTCAAGATTTACCTAAAATAGAACCAAAAGAAGAAGAGGAAGAAGAAACAAATCTTTTTGAATCCAAATATCAAGAATCCATTTCTAAGGAATCATAAAAAACTTGCTTTCCAAAAACGGAAAACAAGTTTTTTATTGAGAAATCATCTGTGTTTTCTTTCTTTTTTTGTACAAGAGGAAGAAAAAGAACAATGTTGTTAGAACCATGATGCCATGCGAAACATGCATCCCTATCGTTCCTTGATAAGATAGCGTATATCGTTCCTGCTTTGACAAAGTAACTTCTAAAAATCCATGAGAACTTTCTTCAACCGGATATTTCTTTCCTGTACTATCCTTTAATACATATCCCAAATAATAAATTCGTGGAAGCTCTAGAGTTACTTGCTTTTGTGGTATCACAGTAAACGATAATTTCCTAGAAGTGTCTGTTACTTCATCAATTTCAGCCATCCCATCCACTAAAAGAATACCAGGATTTCTATCTACTAAATAGGAATAATCCGTCGCTAATGGAAGATACTCCATTTGCTCGCCTAAACAAAATTGTTTTTCCTCTTCAATTTGTTTTCTAGCAAAAGACTTCACATTTGATCGTAAAACGCCGCATCCCGATAATACTACGACAATGGAACAGAACACGATGATTTTATTTCTCGTTTGATTAGAACATAACTTGACAAAGTAACCAACTAGTACAGGAATGGTAAAGCAGAGAATTATTTCCAATCTCCAAACAAACTGAATAATTTTAAATGGTGAAGGTAATATTTTCCAAAAAAGATGACTGGATAGGAAAAAAATACCAAGAACGAATGTCCAAAAGAATGTCAAAAAAGGTTTGCCATAATGTTGACGTTCTGTTTTATAATAGGCAAAAATTCCCAATAACAATGCCCAAATTTCATAACCTAAAAAGATTGGAATTTGCAAATAAAATCCTGAAACAGGAGTCAAAAAGTAATCCAACCAACTAACTACTGTTGCCTCAATGCCAAATTTACGGACCATAATCTCTGAATGAAATACTCGGTAATCTCCCATCAAACGATGTTCAATAATACGAATCATTAAAGGAGAAATAAGTCCCAAAATGAGAAGGGATGCAATCCCCAAACACTTGATTTTTTCTTTGGTAAAAATTTGCTTGCGATATATGATAAAAAAAGGAATGAGAAATAAACTGGCATAAACCATCGTGAGATAGTGACTATAAACACCTAACACATAGCCAAGGACAAAGAAAAGATAAAACTTGAACTCATTTCCTCGCAATAGTTCTATAAACCCATTCATAATGAGCGGAGCAAAGACAAAAATCCATGTCTCTGCATAAGCACCTCTCACAAAGGCATCCGCTAAATGATACGGGATAAATAGATAAATCATGGCACAGAAAAATGCTATTTTGTGATTAGAAAGTAACTTATCGGCTAAAAAATACATGGCCAAACCGGATAAAAAGAAACTGACAAAAGCAATGATATAGATACCAATAAAAATATCACATGAGGTAATTTTAACCAAATAGGCTGTCAAAAGATGGGAAAGTGGTGGATAAAATAAAGCCGCACCATAACCATAACCATATCCTAAATCCGGTGCAATATAGGATGGAACAAGTGAATCATCCATAGATTTTACCATTTCATTTACTTGGTGATAATGATAGGCAATGTCATCTTCCCCATAGATATAGGGAATTTTAGCAAAAATCATGAAAAGGAGGGTAACGAAAAACAGGATTACTATCCACAAAATGTGTGGATACTTTTGAAAAATTGTCGTGAATTTCTTCTGTTTCATTTTATCCTCCTTTCTACTGCTTGAAAAGTAACCTCCTTTTTCCCCATTTTTCATAAAGAATAAGGATTCCTAAACTTATCATACTAACCAATATACCAAGCGCTAAACCAGGAATATGATACTTCAACGTAATTTGATGAGTTCCTTCTAGTACATCAATCCCAATAAAAGCATCTAGTAAAGAAAACATCTTTGTCTTTTTACCATCTACATAGACTTCCCATCCCTGTTCATAAGGAATGGTTAAAAGTAACGTCGTATCTTCTTCTACCTCTATCGTTCCTGTCAACCGATTTCCTGTATTTTCTGTCACGTTCCATTGCGTGACATTCTTTTCAAATTGCTCTAATTGTTCAAGAGAGATTGTATAAATTTCCACATGACTCGGCTGTTCTTCAAAATAAAGGGAAATTACTTCTTCTTGAGGTAGATAGATAACTCCATAATCATCGGCTGTAAAAAGATAATTGTCAATCTCTTTTCCATTTACTGTTGGTACAGAATCTGTATAAAGGTAAAGGTAAGGATACGTAGAATCAACCGTTAACTGATAATGATGATCATCCATTTGTTCTAACGGTAGCGAAAGAACATAAGAATTATTCTGATCAATCATAGCGTTCAATAATTCCTCTAAATAGAAGAATCCCTCCTCTTTAGAAGAAAAATCTTTTAATTTTGGAGAAACTGTATATCCCAAAGATAAAGCATAAGGATTATGCAGTAGATAGTACGTTTTATCATAGAGTTTTTGTTCGTTCAATACCTGATATCCATTCACGATATCTGTATCCTCTATTCTCTCAATTCCAAGGAGCATATCTAAGATTAAGTCTGGATGATAATAATAGTAATTTCTACTATCCGTATAATTAGATGCTTTTGCTAAAAAAGATATCGGTTTTCCATTAGCGGTCGATAAAAAGATACTGACACCATGGTAATTTCCTAAAATAGAATCATTACTACTAAATCCCCCTTTAATTTCGCATCGTAAATCTGTACAGTTGGAAGAAAAATCATCAAGTAACTCCTTTGCCGTCCAGTATTTTTCATCCAATCCCATCCGAGAATCTAAACCAATCCAAACGGTATTCACTACTAATTCAAATAATAATATTATTAATAGAAGTTTTTCTTTTTTCTTCACAATCAATAAAATATTCAATCCTACCAATAATACCGTTGCAATAATTTTATAGATATTTAAAAATACATAGTATTCTGGGGTTAAAAAAGTAACATATCCCAAAGAACAAGAAAATATAAGAAATAAAATAAAATAGAACGTTAGAATCTTTTTTGGATTTTCAATCTGTTGTAAAGAGCGAAAAGCAATCACAAGTGTCATCAAAGTCGTTAAAAAACTATATCGATAATTAAATGCAACAGGAGAAGAGAACATATGCCAAATCATATTGAGAATAGGGAATGCTATTGGCAATAGGAATAAAGCATATAATATAGCAGTTGCTTTTTTTTCACGAATGGATATTTTAGAATTATGAAAATAGGATAAAACAAGAGGAATCATAGCTGTTCCTGAAAAAATGCAAAATCCAAAATAATTCAATGGATTATTTAAATTTCCAAAACCAATATAGGTAGGAGCCACAAAATCTAAAAAGTTTATATTGATCCATTTTACATTTTTAATAGAAAATACCCTAGTTACATTGATTAACTCTAAAGCGCATGGGATTAGGATAAACATAGTCAAACAACCGACTAAAAAGGTGAGAATAACAAAGTGCATTAGTTCCCGATAATGCTGTTTCATCTCTCCTTCATAGAGAATATAAAAACGATATCCAAAATAGATTAAAGAAAAGAGTGTTAAAATATAGCCAATGTAATAATTGAATAAAATAGCTAGAAACAGACAAATGATGTACAATCCATCCCGTTTTTGAGAGAATATTTTTTCAATTCCTAGTAATAGTAAGGGGGCAAGGATTACGCCATCTAACCACATGACATTCACATAATAATTTATATTATAATTCATAAATACATAAGCTAACGCAAAGAGAATAACCTTATTGCCTGCTTTGGGAAATTGATATTTTAAAAAGATACTCATCGTAAGACCAGCTAAAGATAATTTCAAAATAACAAGCAATGTCAAGAAGAGAGGAATATCTTCAAAAAAGCAAACGAAAAAGTTAAGAGGATTTGATAAATAATAGAAGAAAGCTCCATACATCTCCCCTCCTAGACCTTTCGAAAAGGTATAGGGAAAAGTCGCCACCCCTTTTAAAACATTTTTCAAGTATTGAAAAAGTGGTAAATATTGTGCATGCATATCTGAATTTAAAATATTTTTGCTAGTAAAACACCCTTTCCACGCAAAAAATAAAAATAGAAAAGCCATAGGAATAAAAAAAGAAAGCAGTTCTATTTTATGTTTTTTTATCCATTGCATGTTATCACCTACTCCACTATGTTCATTATACTATATTTTTGTAGAAAAGAAAAACAGTTATTTTTTTTGCTTTTTTTATATTTCTAGGTACGATTTTCTATTTTCTATGGTATAATGAAATAGAAATTGCCTGTGTGATGGAATTGGTAGACGTGATGGACTCAAAATCCATTGATAGCAATATCGTGCCGGTTCGAGTCCGGCCACAGGCACCAGATAGATACCAAACTCGGACCAGTACAGTTCGAGTTTTAAAATGTTTGAAATTTTGATACAATATTTATAGTTTAAATTGATATAATTGTCAATTCAGAAAACATACTTGCAAATTGACAAGTCAATTATGCGAAAGAAACTAGATAATATAGGAGGAATTATTAATATGTCCAATAAAGAAATATTAGAAAATATAAAAAAATTATCAAAACAAGAAAAAAGAAATTTTTCATATGATAATTTAGTTGAAATAATGAGTAAGCTAGAAACTAATGAAATTATTGAATTAAGCAATATTATTGGCTATCCAGTATTTACAAGATTATGTATGGGAGCATTAAAACATAAATTTGTTTTATTACAAGATGGGGCAGCAGCTATTATCGTAAATGAAAAAGGACAAATTTTACTTCAATCAAGAGCAGATAATGATAGATGGGGACTTCCTGGTGGGTGTCAAGAATTGGGGGAAAGATTTGAAGATACGATAATACGTGAAGTTAAAGAAGAAACAAATTTAGATATAACAGAGGATAATTTAGAGTTGATAGCCATTGTTTCTGGTAATAGTAGAAGAAATGAATATCCAAATGGAGATGTCGTTATTAATAATACAGCTTTATATTGTGTTAAAAATTATTCAGGAACATTAAAATGGGATGAGGAATCCAAAAATATGAAATTCTTTGATTTAGATAGTTTACCTATGAATCAAAATGATCCAGATTTAATTGCAATTTATCGAAAAACATTAAACAAGAAATCCATATAATAAAATGAGTGAAACTTGCAAAAAAGTTCATATTGTGATAATATGTATTTAGCAAGGAAATTTGCATAAAATAAAAAAGGGAACATTCAGTTTTTTCGAGTTGAATGTCTACCCAATTTATATTGAATTAGACACTTATTCTAGCGAATGAGTGTCACTTTTTTATAACTACTATCATAATGATAAGGAGAAATAAAATGATAGTAATGAGCTTGAGAACTTTTAAAATAAAAGTCTTAGTTTTCATTTTTATCAAACCTCCTTTCTATAAAGATTGGAGGTAGACACTCAACAACTGATATTCCCTATAAAAAGTATACTATTTATTACACACGAAAACAAGTGTTCGAGTAATATTTTATTTTATTAAAAAGTTGTTGAACTTCTTCCCTTAGCGCACCAGTGACGAATCTGTTCGAACTTTTTCGAACTTTAATATAGAGAACTTGCAAAAAGTTATTTTTTATGTTACTATGGGTATGTCAAGGGAACTTGCATATAATAAAAAAGAGGAACATTTGTGGGCAAGTGAATGTCGCCTCTAAAAATTTAGTTTCGACACTCGATCAATGCTGATTGAGTGTCATATTTTTATCGCAATTACCAATAAGGTAAGGAGTAATAAAATGATAGCAATAAGCCGAAGGACTTTTACAATAAAAGTTCTTTTTTTCATTGTATCCCTCCTTTCTTTCTCAAGATTGGAGGCAGACACTCACATCAAATGTTCCTACAAATATTATACTATAACTGATATTATAAAACAATCGAACATTAATTAATTTTATTGTTTTTCAATAAAGTATTTTGATACACTTGTCAAAATACCTAAGGGGTTAATAATTTTGTCATAAACAAAATTTTATCTAAAAGAATATATGGAGTTTTCAAAAAAATTATATACTCATGCGATTATTGATAATCAAGAAAAAACTGATATTAAAGATAATTATGATTATTGTAAAGATCGTAATAATGGTATAGTAAAGATGATTTTGAAATAAAAATTTAGCAATAATATATCAATAATTATCAACCTTTGATATAATGTTAATGAAAAAAGGCGATAAATTATGAAAAGGCGATTTGCAAATCAAGTTGAGGGCGAATATTTTCAAGAAAGAATAGAAGATGACTATTTTAAGGGATATGCTTGTTTTATTAAAATAAAAGATGTAAAAAAGCCATTAATAGTATATAATGGTATAACTAATATCTGTATTAAAGATGAAAATTATGAATGGTTTGAGGTGTATCCAGATAATGGTAAATATGCCATTACTATTATGTTTGATGATAATAATAATCTTATTGAGTGGTATTTTGATATATCTAAAAATATAGGTATTGAAAATGATATCCCATTTGAAGATGATTTATATTTAGATATGATTATTACACCTTCTGGAGAAAAAATAGTTATAGATGAAAATGAACTATTAGAAGCATTTAATAAAGGTGATATATCACAAGAAGATATAGATAGTGCATATCAAACTTTAAGTTATTTAGAAAATAAATATGTGAATAATTTAGAAGAATTAGTAAAATTTACTAATTATTTAGCTGAAAGATTTAAAAGTAAAAATAAAGTATTATAACAATGTATTTAGAGATTGATTCATAAATTAATATCCTTTAGAAAAAGTTGTAGATTACTACGTTATTCGCACCAGATAGATACCAAACTCGAACTTTTCGAGTATCAATATAAAGCTTTGAGTTCCGGTAAAAAATAGGAGTAAAAGAAAAAAATGAATTTGTTTTATCCACAGATTCATTTTTTTGTGCAAAAAATAAGGAAAAAACTTCCAAAATTTAGTAAAATTTAATTACAGTAAAAAATTAGTACTAAACAAAAAATAAGGAGGTCCTTTCCAATGAATAATTATACTATGGAAGTTTATGAGACGAAAAGAGAAATTTTAAATTTTTCAAAAAAAATTTCAGAAGGGTTAGATAAAAAAGAAAGAAAATTTATATTTGATATGCAGTATGGTTTATCAAAAAGTAAAAGTTGTTTAATCTCAGAGATATCAAGGGCATTAAATGAAAATATAAAATTAAAGAATACAGTTGAAAGATTATGTGATAATCTTCAAGCGTTAAGTGAGAAAAAATGTAAGAGTAATTAAGAACAATTATCTAAATAAAATAAAAGATTACTTTCCAGAAGAACCAATATGTATATTTGATGATAGTGATATAGCGAAAAGATATGGAAAAAAATTTGAAGATTTAGATAGGATTATAGATGCATCAGATCCAAACAAGAAAATAGTGAATGGCTATCATGTATGTGAAGCGGTAGTATTAGGAAAAAATGAGAAACAACCAATAAGTGTATATAGTGAAATATATTCCTGTAAAAGTAAAGATTTTATAAGTAAAAATAAATATACAATAGATAGTATAGATACAGCTATCAAAGTATTAAATAGAAAAAGTAATATGATATTTGATCGAGGATATGATGATAATAGACTCATAGAGTACATAGATCAAAGTGGAAACTACTTCGTGATTCGAATGAATGACAAAAGAAACTTTCTTTTTAAGGGTAAGAAAAAGAATGCCTATCAAGAGGCACTAAAAAGAAAAGGAAAAGTAAGAATGGAGTTATGGTTTGAAGATAGTAAAGTAGAAATATCAGTATCACATACAAAAGTACAAATGACCAACAATAAAAAAGAATATGAGCTAGTATTTGTATATGGACTTAGTGAAGAAAGACCACTAATTCTACTAACAAATAGAACAATACATTCAAAGGAAGATGTAATAAAAGTAGTGAGACTTTACTTTTACAGATGGAGAGTAGAAGAATATTTTAGAAGTAAGAAACAAGAATATGAATTTGAAAATATGAGAGTAAGAACGTTAAAATCAATGAATAATCTTAATTTAATGTTAATAATACATTTAGGACAGATGGCTATGTTGATAGAAGATATGGACAAAAAATTATTAAGTATCAAGATAATAGAGAGAAGTAAGTCATTGAAAAGGAAAGTAATAGTATGGCTTAGCCAAATGGCAAAAGGAATAAGTGAGATATTAAAATATGCACATACAGGAATAAAAGAATAGAAAAAAATAGAAAAGAGAGAAAAATATAAACAATTAGTATTAAAACTATAGAATATATTTAATTTAATCATAGAAAAAAGAGCATTTTCAGATGTTCTATATTGGTGTGGAGAAATATGGAACTTTGATGAATATTTATTAAAAATATCCCTATGATTTAATTCAAAATTAAATTTGCTCCGATTTTTTTCGTAAAAAACCGAAACTCAAATATAAAGCGACTTGTCAAAAAGCCGTTTTTATGTTACTATGTATCTGTCAAGGAAACTTGCATAAAATAAAAAAGGATACATTTGATTAGCCCAATCAAATGCATTCCCTTGGGATAGCATCTGAAATCAACAAATGTTAAAATCGGATGCTTTTGCTATTTTAGAAGTAAAATAATTACCACTAAGAATAGGAGTAATATTATAATAAATTGAGAAAATTCTCTTTTTGTCATACATATCACCACCTTTCTTTTATCTGTTGATAAATAGAAAGGGAAAGCATCTGATATATTTCAAATGTATCCATTAACATTATATCAAACGAATGTTCTGTGTACAATAGGAATTGATAGATTTGTCAATAGAAAACACACTTTCCTATTGACAAGTCGAATATGATATAGGAGGTAAGGAAATGCAAGCATTTGCTATTATTGAAATAGGAAGTAATAATACTAAAACACATATCTATAAGAATGAAAAAATGATATATGATGATAATACAACAATAGAATTTAAAAAAAATTATAACAACAACCAAAAAATAGCGGAAGATGATTTAAATAAACTATTTAATGTAATAGAAAAGGCATTGCAATATACAAAAGATATTCATGTTTACGGATGTAGTATATTTAGAAATATTCATACAGAAGAATTAAACAATGTTAATTCGAAATTAAAAAGTAAGTTTAATGTAGAAATAGAAGTAGTATCTCAAGAAGATGAAGCAAAATATACAGCATTAGGATGTTATCACAAAATAAAATATAATGGAAATATCTGTGTATTTATTGGTGGTGGAGGGTCCATTGAATTAATCTTTGTTAATAATGGTAAAGTGGTTGATAAAAAATACTATAACTTTGGAGTTGTAGATGTTACACAAAAATTCAATAGTTTAAAAGATGATATTCCTAAATGTACTTTTAATGAAGTTTATAATTATATTAATAAACTAATTGGAAATATAAATATAGAAGCTGAAGTTTTAATATTAGCAGGAGGAGATCATTTATATTGGTATAATAATGCAGGTTATAAGTTATTAGAAAACACATTGTATAAATCTAAAAACCAAAAATATATGATAACAAAAGATATGAGTGATGATTATGATCATAATGCCCTTATCACCTCTTTAAATCAAATACGTGAGAGAAGTGATAACCCTTTATGGTTTGATGGTTCAAGGGCCATGAAAGTAATTACGAATTTAATATCTAATAAAATTCATGCAAAATATATAATTCCAACAAAAATAAACATGGAAGATGGTTTAAAAGAAGAACTTATCAATCAAAAAAATTAAATTAGATTTTATTATATTCTACTAAAATAAGTTGTTGTACATCTTTTCTTAGGACAAAAGATGGATGGATACTTAGGCTTTCGAGTAAAGGTAGAAAGCAACTTGTCAAAAAATCGTGTTTATGTTATGATGAATGTGTGCATGATACTTGAAAGATACATTTGATTGTGAAAATCAGATGTTTTTTATTATTTCAATAGTAAAAAATAATAGCCAAATTATCATCAATTGAGAAATTGGGAAGGAGACTAGAATATGAGAGAACAAAATATATACGATAATCAAAAATTTTTTGAAGAATATCAAAATATGAGAAATAGCTTAAGTGCCAATGAATTGATAGAAATGCCACAATTATTAGAATTAATAGGTGATGTAACCAATTTATCGATATTAGATTTGGGTTGTGGAACTGGCGGTCACGATCGAAAATTCATAGAAATGGGTGCTAAAAGAGTTGTTGGAGTTGATTTATCAAGCAACATGATTAATGAGGAAAATAAGAACACTAGTAGCAACAAGATTGAATATAAAATAATGTCTATGAACGATATCGATCAATTAGGAGAAAAATTTGATTTAGTCGTTTCATCCCTAGCTATTCATTATGTAGAAGATTACGATAGTTTATGCAAAAAAGTTTATCATATATTAAATGATGGCGGAAGATTTATTTTTTCACACGGACATCCAATGGATTCCTGTGCAATTTTACAAGATTATGCTAATAATTTTGTAATCATCAATGATAAAAAATACTTTTTAATCAGTGACTATAATAATGAGGGCAAAAGAATAAGTCACTGGTTCGTAGATGGGGTAGAAACCTATCACAGAAATATGTCTCATTTGGTTAATGGATTAATTGATGCAGGATTTCAATTAGAGCATATGGCAGAATCTTATGCAACCAAAGAAATCATTAAAATAAAACCTAAATATAAGGAACAAAATGATCATTCTTATTATGTTTATTTCAAATGTAAAAAGGAATACTCTAAAAATTGATAGGTAAGTTTCAATTACCTTCATAGAAATCCCCTTTCAATTCTTTTGTCAAAGGTAAAAGGAAGGAGTATAATACTTTTTAGGTGATGATATGAAATTAGTAACTTTTCAATCGTTAGATGCCTTAAAAAGTTTAATCAATAAAGGATATTTAGAATGTGATGAAAAATATATTGACATAAAAAAAACAGGTTCTACCTATCAATGGGTCATAGAAAAAATGAATCAATCAATAGAAAACAAATATAATGTTAAATATCCTATTTGGTGTTGGGTAAAATGTTATCATCATATTTGTCCTCCTAAACACAAAGGAGAGCCTGTAAAAGGATTTGATGTAAAAATAACCTTTCACAAAAATAAGAAAGAGGTTTTTGTTACAGATTTTAGAAGATACTCTTTTTTGCTTAACAATACATATATACCTATCTCATTAAAAGATAAGGAACAATTTGATAAAAAACTATCTCGTTATCAGATAACGCAGGAAGACCTAGAAGCTTTTGTCAGAAAAGATAAATTTGAATTTCATAGAACTGATCAAAAATTTCTACAAGTATGTGATGAAATTAGAAAAAGTTTTGATAGATGCATAACCACTAATAGTGATATCTTGCAAGGTTGTGTTTGGAGAATTTTTTTAGGAGAAATTGAAAAAATTGAATTTTTAACAGACAAAAATTATCGATATGGTTCCTTAAATTATATAAGAAATAATGGGGAAAGAATAAATTGGAAAAAAGATTTTTATAAAAAACTGAAATAGTAGAATTATCATAAATTGAGAACATAAGAATGCTTGTTTTTATCTTAAACATATTATTCCAAGAAAAAAAGAGGAATAGTTCAAATATCTCCTCTTTCCTATCTGTACTCTTTTCGATTAAAGAGTGCTTTTTTTATCATCATTAGAGTATAGAAAACTTACTTTAACTATTTCATTTGGCTTTTACGCTTTAAAATTTTTTCGTATACTTCTTTGGAATTTTTTAATCCTCCCAAACGAAATAGGATGCGGCATATTTCTCCAACATTGGAAACTTCTCTTAAATATTCATCCTCAGGAATCATTTGACTATCTTTATCTCTCCAATATAAAGTTTTTATTCCTTGTTGATGTAATAGTTGGCAGGTAGTTGGGTTATCTTCTATCATAAAATCAACTCCTAATTCCACACATTTCGATACTTTATCTTTCACTCCCCAGTGAATAGCGTTAATTGGTAAATCGTTATTTTGAAATACCTGAATAACGGCCTCTTTCGTTTCTTTTTTGAAAAGTCCTCTAGCAGTAATAAAATAAAACTGAAATCCTTCTACAGTAAGTAATTCCAACAGTTCTTTTGCCAAGGGTAGTAATGGTGTTGAAGTAAGAGTGGCATACACTAAATATTGGTCAATAAAATTTTTACGTTCCGACTCAGTCCAATCATAACGTTTCAAATAATCAAATTCATTTGGATATTTTACTCCATTTTTCTTTAATATCAATAAATCGTATAGTTCTGCAAAAGTCCTCATTGTCCTTTCGAAATCCAATATAATGCCATCTATATCAATTCCAATAATCATCTATTGCCCCTCAATAACAAAGTTTTATCTTTTACCCATTTCTCACTAATTTCAGGGGACTCATAAAAATTAGCATCTACGGTATACCCCGTTAACCATTTAATCACACGTACATCAGAAGTAGTAAGTGGCTCTGTAATTTTAATGATATTTCCACTGATATGTGCACAATCTTCGGTAGGAAATTCACAAATTCCTTTTTGCTTTAATATACAAACATGATTTTGTTTATTGACGATTTTATAGTCAAAAGGGATTACATTACTCAAATCATTCTCTAATGGTAAATGACTCTTAAAAGATTGACATTGTTCTTTCATGACGCATTGATCACACCCTAGTTCTGTTGGTCGATAGTAGTGCGCATTATAATCTCTAGGTAAATGATGAACGTAAGAAAATAAGCAAGAAGTCTTTCTAAAAACGGGTACTCCATAACTTTTTGCCATTCTTTCAAAGAGTTCCATAATTTTAGCGTCTATTATTTTTTTATGCCCAAATTGAAATCCGGGATATGGGTGCAAAGGAATGCCCTGCTCTTGCCATATTTTTACACTTTCTGGTTTTCCCTGTAAGCCAGAATATCCGATAGCTAACTGATACTGTTTCGCTAAAGCAAAAACTCGATCAAAAGCCTCCATACTATCATTCACATTATAAATGATAGGTCGATATTCTATCGAATACTTATAATTATTCTTTCTTTTTTTTGTTTCCTTTAGATTGTTTTCAAATCGTTCCATCGTATTACCATCCAATGGAGAATCCACTCCAAATGTTGAAAAAGCGATATGTAAATCTAAATCAAATCGGATATCTGGAAACTTTGAAAAATCCCCTTTCGTAATCACGATAACAGGTCCCTTATGTCCAACTGCCTCTAATCTTTTTAAATAATGGATAGTATTATCTATCTGTAAAAAAGGATCTCCATAAAATAAATTGACAGCAACTGGTAAATTGGTAAAATTAGGATTTAATTCACTTGGTAATATGTGATAATGCTTTTCTTCACATTTTTCTCCATTTAATCTACAATAGGTACAATCATAACAATAATCTAGAGAATCTCCTAATAAATAAAAGGATTTTGCTAATACTGCTAAATCGGTTGTTTGAACTTTATTCATATTTTCCTCCTTCGACATCATTATAACATCAATCCTGTGAGGAAGGATTTCTCGTTTTTTCATATGATCTATGAAATTCATTCATATTAATCCATTTCTATTTTTAAGTAATTTTCTATAAAAAACTGAGGAGCAACCGTTAAATACTTTTTGATATATACTAAATTAATGGTAATGGTAGGTAATTTTTCCTTTACAGAAACCATTTTAAATTCTCCATTTTTTAAGTTGTCCTTTACGACATCATATAGGATATATCCGATTCCTAAATCTTTTTTGATAGAACCCACAATCATTTCACTAGTATGAATATTGATAACATTGGTTAATTCAACATGATATTTCTCAAAAGTTCTATCTAACTGTTTTCGATTATCTGTCCCTTTTATCGGTAACACTAAAGGATAACTGTCTAAATCTTTAATAGATTTCACATTCTCTACCGGTAAAATGGTATCCGATTTCACTACAAAACAATTCTCTACTTCAATTAACGGTTTTATGATTACATTATCGATTTTAGAATGAATGGGAGAAGTGTCAATCATAAAATCAATTTCATGACTTTCTAGTAATTTCAATAATTGGGTAGTACTTTTACTGATAATAGTGATTTCAATATTAGGATATGTCTTATGGAAGTTAGCAATATCTTCAAATATATAGAAAGAACCAATTTGGGAGGGAACTCCTATCGATATCTTTCCTTTATTTAAAGCCTTACTTTCTACCATGGTTCTTTCCGCTGTAATGAGACTATTAAAGGCTTCTTCGACATAAAAAAGAAGTTCTGTTCCTTTGTCCGTTAGTTTAACTCCTTTCGAATTTCGATAGAACAAATTAGTATTTAAATCTTCTTCTAATTTTTTGATTGCTTTGCTGACCGCAGACTGCGTAATGAATAGTTTTTTAGAGGCATCCGATATACTTTCACTTAAAGCTACTTCATAAAATATTTTATATAAATTTAAATTAATATCACTTTTATACATAAGGCCCTCCAATAAATTAGTTTGTATTATATCATAAATTCTAAATTTTGTTATGACTATTTTCTCCCTTATTAGATAGAAAATAATTTCTCTCTTTTCATTCTCACAAAAAAAAGATTAGTCTTCTCTTTTTACTAATCTTTTAAAAATACAAAGTCCTTCATCTCCGAGTCCTAGGAATCCTTGTGGTTGAATCATTTCAATTAATTCTCATCCCTCTTGTCCAAACTCATTTAATGCTTGTCCTAACTCTGCTACCTTATCAGCATTCACCGTAGAATCGTTTTTGAATTTATAAATAACTCCTTTCGCAATCTTAATGGTTTTATATTCGTATTTCATGTGAATCCTCCTATCTTTTTCATTATACTATATCTTTCCCTTTTTTTTCAAAAAAAAGCACCTTTTTGATGCTTTCCCTCAATCGTTTTAATTAAGAATATAAATTCCAATAGTTAAATAAGTCGCAAATAATGACCAAAGAAAATAAGGAATATTTAGATAGACAGATATTTTTTTCTTTTCATAAAACTCTATTATCATGAGTCCCACTAAACCATCTAATAAGATAATCCATAAAATTGCTACAAAGCGCCATTGAAAGGCAAAGAAAATAATAGACCATAAGGCATTCACAAATAACTGTAGATAGTAAAGACTAGATACATTTTCTTCCTCTTTTTTTAACAAAAAATAAGAAATTCCCATCAACAAATAAATGATGGTCCACACGATTGGAAACGCGATTTTAGGTGGCGCTAAAGGAGGTTTATCTAACCAACTATAATCGATTTTATTCATAATCAGTAATGAAACCAAACCACCAACCATGAGTGGAAAAAATAAGTAAAAAACTGTTTTTATCATCTTTTTCATAAAATTCTCCTTTTTCTTTATTCTATGAGGAAAAAAGGATTTTTATACGACACCTCAATCGCACCATCTAAAATATGCATATTATATTTCATGTCCATTGATTTTTCCATAAATTTATCGTAAAATAAAAATAGTATAAAAGGATAAGCAAGGTGTGTATGTGTATGATGGAAGATAGTCAAAACTCAAATATTGCTAAAAACAAACTAGAGGAATACTCTCAAAACTCTAGTTTTTCTGTTGAAAAAACAAACTCTTTTGCCACAAAAGAAACAGGAGCTTTCCTTTCTTCTAGTGACCTTATTCACCGTGTTTTAAATACTAAAATTCAAAATACAGATTTTGCGAGCAATCCCCCTATGGAATTACCAGTTGTATCAAAACCAGATACTTCGGTATCCGCATCTACGGAAACAGAAGAACAATCAGTAGAGCCAAAGAAAGACGAAAAAATTGTGTTTGAAGAAAGCAATATTCCAGAATCTATCTTGAAGCAAAAAGAAACTTCTTCTTCAGTAAAGTCTATCGATATTCCGCAAGAAGAAAGTTTTGTCTATAATATTTCATCAGCAGTTTTAGATCAAGCACCTACTAATTCCTTTGTATCGGATGATTTTGCGAAAGAATTAGATTCTATAAAGCCACCAACACCAAAAGAAGAAAAGGAAAAAGTACTAGAATCTGCCACCGAAAAACCTCTCGAAACAGAGCCACCAAAAGAGGAAAAAGACGCTATCAAAGAAAATGCAAACAACGAAATTGATTATTTTCAATTTGAATTTGAGTCAGATATCAACAAAGAAAAGAAAAAAGAGAAGGAAGAAGAGCAGAAAAAGAAATTAACGAACGAAGAGATTGCGGAAGAGGAGATGAAATTTGACTTCTACAACACGATTCGTCCAATCGAAGACTCTCGTCCAAAGTTAGTGGATGATGTTGACACCAGTGATAATATCCGTATTACGAAAGTACTGGAAGCCAAAGATAATCATGAAGATCACACACTTTTCATTAACGATACCGCCAATCAGAAGTATCATCGTAACAAATCGATTTTAAAATATTGCTTATTTGCGTTTTATATCTTTCTATTTATCTTTGCTGGAGTAGGAATCTACTGCTATATTCAAGCAAGTAGTAAATTTACTCTTTCTAGAAAAGAAATATCTTTAGCGATTAATGCTACCTATCAAGCAGAAGTTATTCAAAATAAACGAATTCAAGATAATGAAGAGTATGAATGGACTTCCCAAGATGAGAATATCGCAACAGTGGATGATAAAGGCATGATTACTGGTCTTTCAAAAGGAACCACTACGATTACTGCCAAATCGAAACGTACTCGAAAAGAACAAGAACTAACTGTTTCGACGATTGATGTAATCGTGAATAGTGTCCGTTTTAAAGATGATAAACTCACACTAAAAGTGGGAGAAGAAAAAACGTTAGCGCCTATCATTAATGATGATGAATCCATTATTGTAAATCTTGACTGGATGAGTTATGATGCTGACATTGTACAGGTAGATGCTAACGGGCATATCACTGCGAAAAAAGAAGGAACTACCACTATTATGGTACAAGAACCAAATAGTAGTATTATCGCTGAAATAACGATTGTTGTTACAAAAAATTCGAAGAAAAAAACATCGAATACGAATAGTCAAACAAATTCCAATACAGAAAAAGTGGCTGTTGAAAGTATTTCTTTAAATGTAAAAGAAACAACGGTAAAAGTTGGAAATTCCGTTACAGTTTCCGCTACTATCAAGCCATCCAATGCTACCAATAAGAATATTTCTTGGACAACCAGTGATGCGAAAATAGCTACCGTGAAAAACGGAAAAATAACCGCTGTAAAAGCAGGAACTGCCACTATTACAGCAATTACGCAAGATGGTAAAAAGAAAGCGACTGTGAAAGTAACCGTAAAAGATAGTACAGTAGCGGTAACTGGCGTAGAAGTGAATAAAAAATCTTTATCGATGAATGTCGGTGACATTGTTACTCTAACAGCTACGGTAGATCCCAAGGATGCATCTAATAAAAATGTCTCTTGGTCTTCTAGCGACGAAGATGTCGTAACCGTCAGTAAAGGAAAAGTAACAGCTAAATCTCCTGGAACTGCTACTATTACAGTTAGTACACAGGACGGAAATAAAAAAGCAACGGTAAAAGTAACCGTTATTGAGCAAGATATTCCTGTTACAGATATAAAACTTAGTACAGATTCTGTTACGATGAAAGTAGAGGAATCTAAGACGGTTGAAGTTACTTTATCCCCTAGTAATGCCACTCAAAAAAAATTGACATGGACTAGTGAGGACGATACCATTGCAAAAGTAGAAAATGGTAAAATTACTGGTGTAGGTGTTGGAACAACGACGATTACCGTTACTGCTGAAAGTGGTATTAAAGTGACGATTCAGGTAAAAGTAACCAAAAAAGGACCTGACCCTAAACCAGATCCCAATACAGAAACAGAAAATACTCCTTAAAAAATTCAACCAAGAAAGGTTGAATTTTTTATATTATAAGAAAAGAATTACAAGTGTTCCCACAACCGTACAATAAGCAGTAAAATAAATCAATTTTCCGTGATTTACCACATGTCGAAACCACTTTGTTACTAAAAACGTAACCACCCCTGCTACTAAAAGAGACATTCCATAATAGAACCAAGTTATTCCATCAATAGAAGTGTTTACAATGTCCCCTACTTCCAACATCATAGCTGCTATACTCATAGGAATATAAAGCATAAAGGAATATTTAAAAGCCGTATCTCTCGTCATATCTTGCGTCATTCCTCCCACGATAGTGGAACCACTTCGACTAATACCAGGAAAAAGTCCTAGTATCTGGAAAATACCAACCATGAAAGCATTTTTTGCCGTTAAATCATGATCTTTTTTATGACCTTTGATTTTACGAATAACAAATAATAGAAAAGCCGTAACTAACAAGGAAAAACCGACAATCTTCACATTTTCTTCAATTTTCGCAAATAAATCCAATTTACTTACTACTAATCCCATTAACCCTGCTGGAATACAGCCTAATACAATTAGCCAACAGTACCGGTACTCTTCACAATATTGTTCTTGTTTAGTTGTAAGATACGCAAAAAAACTTTTGATTAAGGACCATATATCCTTTCGGAAAAAAACAATAATGGCAAGTAAACTCCCAAAATTAGTTACAATCGCTAACGTATCAAAATCAATATCCAAATGAATGAGTCTCTTCACAATCATCAAATGTCCACTGGAAGAGACAGGAATCGTTTCCGTAAATCCTTGTACAAATCCCAATAAAATATATTTTAATAAATCTAGTATATTCATTTTATCACCTAATACATTATATCTTATTTTACAAAATTAATAAATAAAAAGATTCTATCTATAATACAATAATCTAGGTGGTATTATGATTTTCCGAATACTCCTCATCCTATTGGGAATGATTCTCATAGTGATTGGTTTTACAACCATCATTTGCTATGGCAATGTTTTGGCCATCGGGTATAAATTTTCAGATTATATCCATGTTATTAGTACAGATCAATATTGTTGGTGTCTCCCTTTAGGCATCCTTATATTCATCATATACTTTTTTAAAGGAGGAAAAAAATGACATTCGTTTATGATATCTATGTCAATTTTCAAAACATTTATTATGATTTTTATGAATGGAACAAAAAGGATACCATTACCCATATTAAAAAAATTCCCATTTTTCAAATTGAGGATAAAAAATTTCAAAAGTTGATTCCTCACGATTATCAAATTGATTTACATTCTTTTGAAATTTTCAAAATGAAAACAGAGACTTTTAAACCAAAAGAAAAAATATCCGCTGTCTTGTTTACAGATGGAAGTAACATTATTGCATTATTATTTGATAACAATGGTAACATTATTAAAAAATCATGTCTACTATTAGAAGAGGAAAGTACCATTTTAAAAAGTATTCGAAAGATTGATTTTTTAGACATTCAAATAACTGAATTAGACAAAAAGAAAATCACCTTAGAAACTAGATTAGAAAGAGAGCGAAAAGAATTTTTACTACAACAAATCACACGCATGAAAGATTCTGAATTATATTATCTCTATTATGAGTGTTTTGGTAAGAAAGTTCAAAATCGAAAACTAATTGAAAAAGAACTGAAAGCAGAAGTTTTAATGGGAAATGAAAATATCAGTGTGATTAGCTATAATTTTCTAAAACTGATGTGCAACCAATCCTAGTTATGATATAATGTCCTTGAGGCGATGATATGGAAACCGTAGAAATTACCGATTTAGATCACCAAGGACGTGGTATTGGAAGAATTCAAAATAAAATTGTCTTTATTCCTAATACGATTCCCGGCGAAATTGTCAACATTCATATCACGCAAGAAAAGAAGAACTATCTAGTAGGAAGAGTAGACCAATTTGTAAAAAAGAGTCCGAGTCGTCAAGAATTCCTTTGTCCCTACTACCCTCTATGTGGAGGATGTCAAATCCTACATTTACCTTATGCAGAACAATTAATCTATAAGGAAAATAAAGTTCATAACATTTTTAAACGCTATCATGTAGAGGTTCCCATTAAACCAATTATTGGCAGTCCAAAACCATTTGGATATCGAAATAAAGTAACCTTTCAAAATGAAAATGGAAAATTGGGATTTTATGAAGAAGAGACCCATCGCTTCATTGAAATAAAAAATTGTCTCTTACTAGATTCTAAAATCAACGAAAATATCATCCACTTACCAAAACATTCCGGAAAAGTAGTAGTTCGTAGTAATCAACAAGACATAACCTTTGATCACCAGAAAAAAGTTATGCACAACATTGTGGATTTCCAATTTATGGTGTCATTGGATTCTTTCTTTCAAATTAATGATGCCGTTACAGAACTCCTCTATCAAAAAGTCAAAGAATATCTCCAAGCGCAAAAAACAGATACGGTACTGGATTTATATTGTGGAATCGGTACCATTGGAATCTTTGTCAGCCGAGATTGTAAAAAAGTAATTGGAATTGAAATTTCGAAAGAAGCGATTGAAAACGCAAAAGAAAATGCCAAACTTAATCACATTCCTAATATCACCTTTATTTGTGGAGATGCTGGGAAAGAATCCAAAAAATTGAAAGAAGATATTACTAGTATTATCATAGATCCCCCTAGATCAGGATTGAACCAAGAAACTCTCGAAACTATCCTCACTATTCATCCTAAAAAGATTGTCTATGTTTCTTGTGATCCTATGACACTCGTACGGGATGTAAATCTTCTAAAGGAATACTATCATCCTGTTGAAGTTACTCCTTTTGATATGTTTCCTAACACCTATCATGTGGAAAATGTATGCCTACTCATGCAAAAATCAGATACAAAATCTTGCAAAATAGACGAACTTCCCGTAAAATGAGAATAGATAGAATGGAGGAAAATATGCAAAAAGTTAGAATAACCGTAAAAGATTATGGAGCAATCGAGGTAGAATTGAATGAATCTGTTGCCCCTATTACTGTGCAAAATTTTTTATCACTTGTTGACAGTCATTTCTATGATGGACTTACTTTTCATAGAATTATCAATGGATTTATGATTCAAGGGGGAGATCCTCTCGGAAATGGTACTGGAGGTAGTCCTAATAAAATTAAAGGAGAATTTCTATCAAATGGAGTCGCTAATTCCATTAGTCATCAAAGAGGCGTCATCTCTATGGCGAGAGCTCAAGATAAAAATAGCGCTAGTAGTCAATTCTTTATCGTTCATCAAGATAGTAAATTTCTAGATGGACAATATGCTGGATTCGGTCATGTCACTTCTGGTATGGAAGTAGTCGATGCCATTGCTAAAAACACCAAAGTCGAAGATCAAAATGGTACTGTCAAAAAAGAAAATCAACCTGTAATAGAATCCATTGTAAGAATCTAAATAGGAGAAATCCTATTTTTTTATAGAAGAAAAAGGAAATATTTTCCAAAAATCATAAGTAAATCTGTATAAAAAGTGTAAATTTTTGGTTTTTTCCGCTTTTTATGTTATAATGTTATAGATAGAATAGAGGGATATGAATGGCTGAAGATGTTTTTAGTAAATTTCGGTTAGATGGAAAAACGTTAGCGCTTAGAACAATTAAAAACAAGATAGAGCAGTTTATTGCATCTGGAACTTACCATGACTTAGAAGACTTTATATCTGATAATTCTAATTTGGAGATATTCCAAAATCATACCAAATTGAATAATACTTTAAGAAAAGTATGGGGATATCGAATTACAGAGGAAGATTACCAAGAAATTCTCTCCCAACTTCGTCAAGAGTTAGCAGAGAGAAAAAAGATTGCTATGGAAAATGTTCATACTTTTCATGCCAATGGCAAAGAGATTACTACATTTCAATCTGAAAATGGTAATATTTCATTCGATAACTCCTATGCTAACCAATCTATGGAAAGTCAATTAGAAGACTTACAAGCGCAACACCAAGAATTTCAGACAGGTGGAGAAAACAACATTGATGCTATGATGAACTACATGGAGGAAGAAATAAAGCCTTCTGTGGAAGTAGAAAAAATAGTAGATATTGATTCTTCTTCTCTGAATCAAGAGGAAAAGCAAAAATTGGAGGTTGCTAAACAATTTGATAAGGCTACAGAAGATGCTATTCAAGTTGATTTAGATAGTGGAGTGATTATCCATGAAGATGGAGTATCCACCATTGAACAAAGAGATGGAGAATTTGGAGTATATAGTTCAGAAGAACAGATGGCACAAGAAATGGAACAAGAAGAAATGGAAATGCAACCAAAGACAAAAGTACTAACACTAGGTTCTAAACAACAAGCAGGGTTCTCAAATGCCCTAATCATTATCTTTTTAACGGGACTAGTAATAGGATTTTTAATGTTTATGGTATTTTTACGATAGAAAAGGGGAAAATATATGGAAGAAAATAATAATCTAAATAATCAAATGCCTACACAAGCAGCTATGCCAATGGGAATGCCTATGCAACCACAAGCAATGCCAGGAATGGTTCCAGAAAGTATTCCAACACCAATGCCTGCTATGGAGACAGCACCTGTTCCAACACCAATGCCAGTTACACAAGGAGTTCCTGCACCTACACCAATGGCTATGCCTCAAGAAGCACCAACTCCTGCACCAATGGCTATGCCTCAAGAAGCACCAACTCCTGCACCAATGGCTATGCCTCAAGAAGCAGTTGCTCCTGCTCCAATGGCTATGCCTCAAGAAGCAGTTGCTCCTGCTCCAATGGCTATGCCTCAAGAAGCACCAACTCCTGCACCAGTTACTCCAGAAGTACCGGTAGCACCTACCCCATCTGATTTACCAATGCCATCTCCAGAAGAGGATCATAGTACATTTGATTATAACCAATTATATGCTAATACAGCAACTACGGAAGTAACACCAGTAGAAACTACACCAGAAACTCCCGTTATTCCTACAATAGAACAAACCCCTATTATTTTAGAAAATGAAAGCAAACCTGAACCTACTGTAGAGGATGTTATTCCTACTTTTGACACGAGCGTTCTAGAAGATGATGTTTCAGAAGAATTAAAACCAAAAAAAGAAGATAAATTAATTCATTCTATGGTATCTGAAAATCAACAGGAAAAAGAACAGGGTAAGAGAAATTTGATGTTCCTTGTCATTTTGTTCGGAGTACTTATTGTAGCAGTGTTATTAGTATTTCCATTAATGGTAGGAATGTAAAAAACGACGCTTTTCAAAAGCGTTTTTTTATGCCAAACGGCAATTAATTATTTTTAATATTTTTTACATGAACTTTTAATATTTCTTTTCTATAATGGAAACAGAAAGAGAGGTGATGGGATGGTTATAAAAATCGTTGGTTCTAATTGTAGTAATGGAATAAAATTAAAGAAAATGGTAACGAAATTTGCGAGTGACTATGGTGATGTCGATGTTAAAATTCTAGATAAAGAACAAGATATTCGTACCTATCAAATTAAAAATATTCCAGGGCTTATTATTAATGACCAACTAGTTAGTCAAGGAAAAGTTTTAACTGTAAGAGAAATTGCTAGATTAGCAAATGAAGCTACGATAGCTTAGTTTAATAATTTTTAATATTTTTTACATAAATATTTTATAAAAAAAAGATAAAATGATTATGTAAGTGATAGAAAGTTTACTCCTCTTAATATTACTTACATAATAATCGGGAAGTGATTATAATACTATAAAACCTTACTTATTCTACAACACTTAACTACTCTTGGAAAAAGGACAATGTCCTTTTTCTTTTTATTGTATTCATTCATTTTATCTTTATAACAGAATTTTCTCATAAAAAACCCCATTTCTTTATTCAAGGAATGGGGGTCATTTTACATTTTTTCTTGATATCTTTTCTGACTTTCTTCTATAACACGAAAAGCATGTTCTTTTCCATGATAACCTTTGACAACTACTTCAATTTCTTGTAATTTTTTATAATTTTCAAAGAAATTTTGAATCTCTTGTAAAGTAAAATTAGATAAGTCCTCTAAATTTTCAATTTCTTTATATCGTGGGTCAACTCCTACAACACTGATAATCTTATAGTCTTCTTTTCCGTTATCATACATCTCTAAACATCCGATGACACGGGCAGGTACAACACACCCTGGAAAACTACTTTCAGTACTGATAACCAAAATATCGAGTGGATCTCCATCTCCTGCTAATGTATTTTCAATATATCCGTATTCTGCTGGATAAGTCATGGCAGAATATAATACACGGTCTAATTTAATATTTTGACTTTCTTTCATTACTTCATATTTATTTTTTGTACCCTTAGGTATTTCAATGATTGCATTTACCATATTTTCCTCCTCATTTTGTTCTATTTTTATTATACACGAAAATGGATGACTTTTCTATCATTTTTGTGCTATGATAAAAATGGTGAAGAATATGCAATTAGAAATTGAATTAATTCCAATCAGTGAAATGAAAACGAAAGAAAATACCCATTACATTCCCATCGCTAGAGTAGAGTATTTTGCCTATCTAGCTACTACTCTCACTCCCATGGATGCATTTCGAGAGATTGATGGTTACACGTCAGCATTATGGGAATATATGCAGGATCGAAAGTATCAAGAACAACAGTTGTTCTATGATTATGATAAATTAATTCATGCTCAAATGGGTCATACTCTTCTTTGCACGTTAACAGAATTGCTTTTAATGGAGAAAGATATGCGCAATTATGGGATTTCGAATGATATATTAAATCGATATCAAACATTGCAGAATGAATATCAATCCCTTTTATTAGAACTAAAAAAGAAGTAACTAGACTTCTTTTTTTATGCCGCTCTTTTTGTGGCATCTTCTACTAATTGTAATGCCTCTTCTTTAGAATGATAACGAACAATTTGAATACTTTTGTCATGAATTTTTCCATAAGTAGTATAATAATCCGTAATCTCTTTCAAAGTAAAGTGAGATACGTCTTGTAATCCATCAATATCTTTATATTTTCTATTGCAATCAGCAACTGCTAATATACGGTAATCCTCTTGTCCGTCCATGTACATTTCCAAATATCCAATAACACGTGCTGGAACAGCTCCTCCTGGTACCGTTGACTCAGAATTCAATACTAATGCTTTCAAGCATTGTCCATCTTCTAACAGAGTATCTTCTACAAATCCTCTTTCTAAAGGATATGGAAGAGGGAAATAACGAATCTCCTCTACCCTAGGAACTCCTGCCGTTACCTTATAAGTAATTTTTGAGTTTAATGGTATTTCAATTATAACATCGATCATTTTATCTTCCCTTCTACTACTCATCAGTGCGAATCAATGATGTGTTTCGACTGATTTCTTACAGAACATGCGAAAGTTTCCAGTATTATTTTTTCTATGACAACAACGAGTGATGTCCTAGAGCAATGGCATTGAAAACTTTCTCAGTTTCTATGGGAGTAATCATACAAGTAGTATTTCATTCTCCCTCTAGTATCATTATATCGTAAAATACCTTGTTTTTCAAGTATTTCCCAATATTTACCAAGAATAGAAAAACAAATGAGAAATTTTCCCATTTGTTTCTTATTTTTGAAATAGATGATGTTCTGTGGAATATTTTCGTAAAACTGGTTCTAATTCCGCCAACTCTACTTGAATTTTAGAAAGTTCTAATTTCAATTCATCTACCTGACATCGTTCTTCCAAAATATCGGCATGTTGACTGATAAATCTTTTTGCTTTTCTTACAACATTCGCAAATTGGTGAATATCATAGCCAGTTTCCTTTTGAAATTTGCGACAAATTTGTTCCCATTGCCGCTGATATACTCTTAGACAACTATCCAATCGTTGCATCTCTTGTTGATACTCTCGGCAAGATTGTTCTAACTCATATAACTCCTTCTGAAGTTGCTTCTTTTGTAAGTAATGGAGTACAGAAAATCTTTCGAGCGATAATTGTGAAAGTTTTTTATCAATCAGTTGTTGTTCTCCGTCTATATAGGCCTTGGAAAAATCCTCATATTCCGCCCTATTTTGTGTGATTTGTTGCCTAATATCACGAGCATCTAACATCGCTAAATGATAAGAAAAGGTGTAATTTAGGATTTTGTGATTTTGTTCTATGTCATAGATTAATTTTTCTTTTTGAGAAATTTCTTTCTGACAATTTTCTTGCTGACTAGATAAAGTATGTTTCTGGTTTTGCAATTGATACAATAAAACCTGACAGATTCCTTCCAAAGATAATTCCTGTGATTGTTCTTGATTAGCAAGCATCCAATTTTCTAATTTCACATGAGGATAGAGTTCTAGAAACGTTCCTAAGCCAGGGATGACACGATTTAAATCATTCGCTAGAGAATAAGGATGACAAAACCAATAAATCCGACTAATCTGTTCACAAGTAAGATTTCCACCCTTGATATTGTTCATATGTAACTCTGGTTCATGAAGAACTAAATAACGAAAATCTTGCATTTCTTCCTCTGTCCATGGAATTTTTTTTCGGTTCCATAAGTAAGAGTAGATTTCTAAAGCCCGTTTGCGAATACTAATTTGTAAATGATCATTCAGAAATTGAAAATTATGTCTTTCATCTGGATAAAAACAATCACTTTCTAATAATTTAGCATCCGGATAAAGTTCTAGAAATGTTCCTAAGCCAGAAATAGCCTGTTCCAAGAGTAATGACGGATAGATTCGGATACAGTTCCACAAACTAGATAATTGCGAAGGGGTAGAAGGCTCTGTCAAAATACGAGATATCTCTGGATTTTCTAGTAAGCATTGCCGTAAATTTTGAACATCCTGAGATGAGAAAGCTTCTTTTCGCTCTATTTTAGCGTGCAACTCCTGTAAAATTTGCTGTCTTTGATTAAGAGCCTCCGTAAGAGTACGATTGATATCCACCAAACTCCGATGAGGGATTTGATTCCATTGATTTAAAAAATCTTCAGTAATGGGAACTTGAGGATAGAGTTCTAAAAATGTCCCTAACCCATCTATTATTTGATTTAAACTTTCTTGATCAATATCTCGATAATTCGTTCTTTGCAATTTCTGATATAACGTATTTAGAGACTTCAAACTGAATGGTTCTTCTAAACATTGCCTCATATTAAATGTATAACTTTGCCATAGGATATGGCGGATTTGTTCCTGATCATAAGCACCAGAAAATAGTTTACTTTCCTGATAAAAATGAATCATGTCTAAATCTTGACGATAAAATTCTATAATATCGTTTTCTTCATAATTGCCGGTGCGCTTTAATTCCAAATATTTTTTCCAAAAGTAATCAAAACGGCGACTGTACGATAAATCAACGTTAAAACCAAAATCGGTTGTCTTTCTAGTCTTCTGTTCGAGAACAGTAATCAAATTCATTAATAAATTTTCTTGATTTTCTAAATATAGGGTTTGATCAATCTCTACAATCTCTAAATGAGGAAAACACTCCTTTAATTTTTGAGCGTTATTATAATTATTATTCAAAGTTTTACTACCATCTGTTAAACAAAAGATAGCAATCGGTTCAAAACCATCGATGACAACCTCATTATAGGTAGCCCTAGTATCTTGATTTTGGAGGTTATCTCTTTTTTGTTCTAGACAGTCTTGTAAAACTATCTCTGGTATTTCAATGTGAGGAATACTAGAATAGCTAGTCAAATTTGACTCATCTTCTGCCCGATTATTCACATACATATCTTGTCCCATAGCACCTACAATATAATTTGGTGCGAAGATAAACCCAAAGCCAGAACGATACGTATCCATTAAACGATGGGATAATAAAGAACAAGAAACGAACCGAGAAGAAAATTCTCCTTGATATTGAGTAGTGGTAGTACTATGACAGATAAAATAAAAATCCTCTCCAGCATGATAATCTTTCGGATTGGTAACAAAAGTTTTCCAATGATCTAAAATCTGTTGTTGAGCTTGTCGCAATAATGTCTGCATCGTATCGACATCATAGTTCTCTCCTGCTGCATCGTATTTCTTTTCAAACTCTAAAACCTCTTCTGGAGAAATAATCATCTTTAGATTTTTCAAGAGTTGATTTTTCGCAGACTGTAAATCTCGTAATAGATAAAGGCGTTGATTGGCTTGTTGAACAGCATAAGCATTTTTTAGAAAATCATCGATATGATTTTGCTTATCGTATAGCATTTGACCAAGCAAAGTATCCACCTGCTTATCGTTATCATAATAAGATTGACGGCTGTCCACTGGTCCTACTTGTTTTAAATATGCCTCTTTCGCTTGCCGATATTGATTCTTAATTTCCTCTGTTGCTTGGATTTTTTCTACGATAGTATAGATACAACTATTATTCGCACAAGAACACACTTCTACTAATAAATCATAAAAATCACTCAATGGAAGTTCAAAATATTCTTCTGTGCTCGTTCTTAATTTTTTTAAAATAGGAAAATAGGTACAATTTTGAACAATAGAACGGATTTTGAGAAGTGTTCCTCTGGAAACTCGAAAAAAAATTTTAGTAGAATTTCCCTGTGTTCTTTCCACCATTTGAATATCCATGCTCACACCTCTATTCTTCTATTAGTATACCGAACAATAGCAAGAAAATCAATGACTACTCATAATATTTCCCAATTCTAGACATACTAAAAATGGTGATACTATGTACTATATCAATTGCTTTTTTGTCTATTCTTGTTTAGGATTTCTATTTGAAAGTCTAGTAGCTATTTTAACTCACCAAGATTTTAACAGTGGAATATTATATGGACCAATTACTCCTATTTACGGGATTGGGGTTATTTTTATTTTCATTATTTCCCATTATTTTTTTATGAATCTTCATTTACCGAGATGGCGAGAAACTGTCATTGTTTTCTTTATCCTAATCGTCGTTTTAACACTCCTAGAATGGATAGGAGGCATTCTCATTGAGAAATTATTTGGAATTGTCTTTTGGGATTATAGCCATCTACCCTTTCATGTGGGAAATTATATTTCCCTGGAAATATCTTTTCTTTGGGGAATTTTATCTATTCTCTTAATTTATGTTATCAAACCCATTATTGAACCAATCGTGGGAAATATTCCTCCCATCTTGACTTTTCTTTTTATCATTTTGTTTATCATCGATGTTTTTTGTACAATTCTACATTTAAAAGGGGTATTTTAACAACAAAAGGAAGAAAAACTCTTCCTTTTTAGTTCTGAATATTCTTTTTTAATTGATATTGATGTTGGAAATAATCATCTGTCATACCAGCAATGTAGTCAATCACTTTTTGTTCATCACTTGTATTAATGAGATATAAGTCACTCATATTTCCCAAGAAAACTTGATAGATATCACTTTCATTATTTTTATTCCGTAAAGTCTCTAGATAATAATCAAATAAGTAGCGGAACATTTCCTCATAGGAATCAAGAGTTTCTATCGTATTTGCTTTATTATAAATATGGGTATAGTTAAAGGCTTTTAAATCTTTAATTGCTTGATAGACACTACTACTCATCTTAATATAGGGTTTATGAAGACTATTTCCAATAATATCTAAAATAACAGTATTAATAATTTCCCGATTGGTAGAACCTAATACCTCAATAATATTATTAGGAATTTCATCTAAAGAAAGAACTCCTAATCGGATAGCATCCTCAATATCTCTTCCGATATAAGCAATCACATCACTAATACGTACTACGCATCCTTCCAATGTCATAGGGCGTAGAGTTCTTAAAACGGTATTATCGGTATAACATTGTTCATATAAACTTAAAAACTGTTCTTTTGTCCTTGGAATAGGATAATACTGATCACTCACAAATTCCCCATTATGGCATAAAATTCCATCTAGCACTTGAATTGTCACATTACTTCCCACACCATTATTTTCAATATCTTTTAAGACACGGACACTATGAACATTATGATTAAACATGCGATTCGTTTTCTCTAGACTGATACGATTTAAAATAGCTTCCCCAGCATGTCCAAAAGGAACATGACCTAAGTCATGACCCAAAGCAATTGCCTCTGTTAAATCTTCATTTAAATTGAGCGCTCGACTGATCGTTCTCGCTATTTTACTAACCATTTGAACATGGGTCATACGTTTACTAATATTATCATTTTCATTGTTACTGAATACTTGTGTTTTATCAATATATCTCGTATAAGACAAACAATAGATAATTCGGTCAATATCTCGAAAGAAACTTGGTCGCATGTCAGGAGTCTCTTCTTTTAAACGAATCGCCTCTTCATTTTTTGTCGCATAGGATTCTAACAAAGCATTCCCTTTATTCATATTTTCCATTACTTCATTCATCTTACCACCCATTTTATTATACCGTACTTTGATATCTATTTCCATACTCTTGGAACACGTTTTCCAATACTTGTTAACACTTCATAAGGAATGGTATCGAGATGACGAGCAACTTCTTGAATATGGTCTCGGTCACGAAGAATCTCCACTTCCTCATGAAGATGAACACTCTCATCTACTAAAACGAATAACATATCCATACAGATTCTGCCAACAATAGGATAAGGTACGTGATGAATATAGACCATCCGTCCTTCATTCTTCCGTATGACACCATCAGCATAGCCAATCGGAATGACCGCTATACGGGTAGGTTTCTCTGCAACATAAGTTCCCCCATATCCTACTGTCTCCCCCACATTTAATTCATGAATTTGGACAACGGTACTCACTAACCGACAACTATCTAGTAAAGGAAACGGAGTATCCATTAATCCATAAAGTGCTATGCCAAGACGACATCCATTTTCAAAGTCTCTCTTAGGATAGCGAATCGTTGCTTCACTAGCACGCACATGTATCATGGGAATATTCTTGGTATGCTCTATCATATCCTCAAAACAATCCAACTGGCGATTGGTTTCCTCTTCTGATTCAGGGTGATAAATATGAGTATATACCCCCTCTACTTGTGGTTTTAGAATCTGATAGGCCTCTTCATAGTCTTTCTTCTGTTCAATTCCTAAACGATTCATACCAGTATCAATTTTGAGATGACATCGGACACTTTTATTTTGTATTTTTTTGGCATATTCTAAACTAGGAACCGTAATCGTAATATTGTTCTCGGCGCAGATTGGTAAGTAGTCAATCTCTATATATCCCAAACACAAAATGGATATGTCTTTCCAACGATTCCGTAACTGGAGAGCCTCTTCTAAGGTCGCTACACAAAAATAGTGGATACCTACCTCTTTTAGTGCTTCTACAACCTCAATTCCATGACCATACGCATCTGCTTTCACTACTCCTAAATAATGAGTATAATCTGGATAATGTTGTAACAATCTTCTAGCATTTTCCTTGATTTGATCTAAATAGACTTCCAAATAAGTATTTCTAGTCATGATTCTTTTCCTCTTTCTTCTTTTTTACCCCTATCGTCTTCTGTTTAGGGTGTTCTTTTTGATAATTTAAATTCAAATCTCTTTGATAGTGTTGAATCGCATTTGAAATCAGTCTTCCTTTTCGTTTAAAAAGTTCAATCTCTTCTTCCGTTAAAAGAAAACTGCTGACAAACCTCTCTAATCGTTCAGAATCCCGTCCTAATTTACGTGCTAACGCAATAATCTCTTCTCTCGTTAAAATATGTTCTACCCATAAATCTTGAGCAGAATAAAGTCCATAATACCCATAATAATCATCAAAACTCTCGACAATATATCCACTTCCAATAACTTTCGCAAGATGAACTTCTTCATAAGGTTCAAAGATACTACCCTTGATAGGAATTGTCGGAAAATAACGGAATGTATCCTCAAAATTTTGACAGAAATGATATCCATTGCCATGTACACCAAAAGAAATATCTCCATCACGGTGATACCATTTCCCCTCTTCAAACTGTTGTCCATATTGGTTACAGTTCTTACCATCTAGTGCTTTATAGCCTTCAATTTGTTTTCCTAAAATAATCATATGAACCTCCTAGTTCCTATATTATAACAAATATTGATGAGGAAAAGAAGAGTTTATCGTGTATCATCAACACTTATTCAATTATTTCTTTACTTTTTTAGAATTTTCTTTTATAGTTATAAAAGAGGGATCATATGAAAAGAAGTGCGGGTATTGTTGCCTATCAAATTCAAAATCATCAAATAATGGTATTTCTCGCTCATATGGGCGGTCCATACTGGAAAGGAATTGATCGATGGTCAATCTTAAAAGGAGAATTTCAAAAAGGAGAACCATGTAAGGATGCTGCTATTCGAGAGTTTGAAGAAGAATGTGGAAAACCGTTAACCTATACCCATTTTTTCTATTTACATACGGAAAAACAGAAGAGTGGGAAACTAGTTACTTTTTTCGCCGCAGAAACGAATATGAGTGCGGAGGGATGCTTCAGTAATACCTTTTTAAAAGAGTTTCCAAAAGGATCCCATCACATTCAAGAATTTCAAGAGATGGATGATTATCGTTGGTTTCCATTGGAAGAAGCCAAACAAAAGATTTTATCTGGGCAACGGAAAGCCCTTATCAAATTAGAAAAATATTGCATAGAAAAAGGACTTTTATCATGAAGTCCTTTTTCTTATTCTCCCAATACGGTAAAAGATAACATGAGACTGCCACAAGCATTCGCACTATGGTTTTGATATCCATATTCAGAACTGGTAAATACCATGAGAAAAGGAGTATCCCCAACGGATTCTTTTACTTTCTTTAGAAGTTCTTCCATACGGGTATCAATTGCTTGTTTCCAATCTTCACTATGAATAAGGAAATAAGCACCAGCCTTTTCATCTAAACGTTCCTTTAAAGTATCTAACATTTCCTTAGTACCTTTGATACATTCATCTACAGTAGCTTCCATTCGAATAACCGCGGTTCCTACTTCTAGTGGATTACTCGTTGTAATCGCCCCATTTTCTTGACCAAAAAGAAGTCCTCTTAATAGCGTTACTTCTCCTAGAGGAGTCTTCACAGCCAAAGGGGATAATATCGCTTCTTTATGGATTTGCTCTGCTTTTAAACTTGTACTTTCCATATGTCTCCAAGCAGCATATTTCTCGAGAGCCTTTTCATGGTCTAGCTCCACTAACTGATTGTCACTAGCAATCTCTGTTACAACCGCCATATCGGATGTTTCACGATAAGTTCCACCATACTCTGTTAAAATATCTTTCCCACTATAGAAGAATGCCACCGCACATCCCTCTTGAATCATTTTCTCATTACAGAATATTTGACCGTCCGTCGTCACACTTCCTCCAAAGCATGGTACTCTTCCAATCACATCTTCGATTCCTTTTAAATATTCTTCTTGGTGCGCTGCAGAAGTCACTAAATAAAAGTAACTTGGCCTAATTTTTAATCCAGAGGATTTAATAGCCTCTAAAGCCGTCCATTTCGCAGTTTCTCTAGGGTTTTCCCCTTTCTCGTTTCCTGATATCGCAACGACCATCTCTTCATCATCTAATACCATCATTCCAGAGAATTGTTCATCGGTAATCATGCCATCTGGAACCATGATTGCTTTACTAGTAGAACCAATTAGTGGAATGGTTCCTATCACACTTTTCGCGCCTTTCACATATTCTTCTAATCCTTTGGAAGCATAAAACATAGCTATTTTAGGATTTTCTAATCCCTCGATTCCCTGCGTAGCAGTTTCTTTTCCTGATGTGAAAGCATCTTCTTGCTTACTATAACCAACTTTTGATTTTAACATCTTCATACCTCCTATTACTTTCTTATTATTATCATAACACAAAGATTGGCTTCTGGAAAATGAAATTTTTGGTATCTTTCCAAAAAGACAATGCTTTAACATATTTTTTCTGCCATTGTCTTTTCTATTTTTTCTCGCTCTTCCTCTGTCAATCTCGTATCTAGGTTCGTATGTAAAACCGAATAAATGACACTCGCATCATTTAAAACAGAATATCGTTTATGCCAATTCTGTAATCTCGTAAAAGAATCCACTATTAAAGCATAACTAATAGGAACATCAAAAAAATCATCAATTTCTTCCTTAAGACTATCCAAATAATCAAAACCGTTCAATGTCTCTTCCCACTGAATTCCTTTTTTACGGTACCACTTACCATCTTCTTCTTTCAAGATACCACTCGGTGCGAAAACATAATAAACAAAAAAAGCATTCGCATTTAAAATAAAAAGGGTCGTCGGATATTTGTCAACTAACCACACTTTCGTATCTGGATAATCTTCAAAAGTTTTCTTTAATATATCTAATCGGTTTTTTTGATCTTCCTTTTTTACTTGAAAATGAAAGACCCTTTTCACACCATAGCGGGAACAATCACGAATAATATTCCAGCAGAATCCTACAAGAACAGGAACAATGCACAATCCTACATAGAGCTGAATCGGTATTAGACCAGTCCAAACAAAGAAGCTTAAAAAGAATAAGATGTATACAAAAAACTCAAACATCCTACCACCTACTCTACTTTTATTATAGCATAGATATTTTTACTTAGAAATAGAATATTTTTTAGTCAATTCATTGTCCTTTTCCCCTTTTTTCGATATAATATTATTTATAATAGAGAGAGGTTGAATTATGAATCAAGCAGTCGTGAGTAATATCTCACAAGAAGAATTAAACAAGAGTGTAGAGATCATTGGAAAATTAAGAAACTACTATAGTGAAAAAATTGTAGGTCAACAAAATCTAGGAGTCTCTCTCCTAACCTGTCTCATGGCAAATGGACATATTCTCCTAGAATCCGTACCAGGATTAGCGAAGACAACAGCCGCTAAAGTCATGACAGATGCGTTAGCAGGTACTTTTTCTAGAATTCAATGTACACCAGATTTATTACCAAGCGATATCATCGGTACGCAGATATTTAACTATACGAATAATACCTTTGAAACGAAAATTGGACCAGTATACGCTAACTTCGTTCTGTTGGATGAAATTAACCGTTCTAGTGCGAAAACACAAAGTGCGATGTTGGAAGCTATGCAAGAAAGACAAATTACCATTGGAGGAGAAATCTATCCCCTACCAAACGTCTTTATCGTTATTGCTACTCAAAATCCAATTGAACAAGAAGGAACTTACGTATTAGCGGAAGCGCAATTGGATCGTTTCCTTTTAAAAGAAAAAGTAGAATATCCTAGTGCAGAAGAAGAAGTAGAAATTTTAAATCGGATTGAACAGAATGTATTTACAAAAACGGATTCTATTTTACAAGAAGAGGATATGACATTCTTACAAGAGATGACAAAGAAAGTATACGTCGATGATTCCATTAAAAAGTATATTGCGAGCATCGTTTTAGCGACCCGGTATCCTCATCGATATATTGCTTCTAATTTAGCAGATTACATTAATCTTGGCGCTAGTACACGTGCCACCATTGCCTTTATGGAATGTTCTAAAGCCATTGCTTTAATTAATGGTCGTCCTTACGTTACACCAGATGATATTAAATATTTACGGTATACGGTTTTAAGACACAGAATTTCCCTTAATTTCTCTGCTCTAGCTGACAATGTTAGTGTAGAACAAATCATTGATGCTATCGTAGGAGCTATTCCCACACCATGAAGTTAAAATATGTCAATCAAATTAAAGCGAATCTTTCTATTCGTTCCCATCAAAAGACCAGTAACCTTTTAGATGGTACTTATAAATCTGTCTATAAAGGAAAAAGTATGAACTTTGAAAATTTACGAGAATACGTCATGAATGACGATGTGAAAGATATCGACTGGAAAGCTTCTTCTAGAAGTGGTACGTTACTTGTCAAACAATTCATTGCTGAAAAAAAACACAATATTTTACTAGTAATGGATACCGGAATCAAAATGCAGGGAGATACATCAACAGGGGAACCAAAAAGAGAGGTAGCACTCTTTAGTGGTGGAACAATTGGTTATATCGCTATCAAAAATGGAGATTACGTAGGAATGGTCTATAATGCAGCTGACAAAATCGTCTATAAACCTTTTCAACTAGATGTTTACAGTTTGGAACGATATTTAACAGAATATGCCAGTGCTTCTTTGATTGCCAATGAAAACGGTCTAGAAAAAACCATTCAATACCTATGTCGCAATATTAAAAAGAGAATGATTGTCTTTGTCATTACAGATTTAAAAGGAATGAATGACCTTAGTGACAAAATTCTAAAAGAAGTAGCCACTCTACACGATGTTTTATTCATCAATGTAGAAGATGCTTCTATCACGAATGTCAATGCCTTTGATTTAGACCAAGAGCGTTACATTCCACCAATGTTACAGAAAGATCCCAAATTAGCGATGGTAGAAAATAATTTGCGAAATTCCATCTATGCGAAAAACCAAAAACGAATGAAGAAATATAAAATTGATGTGATTTCCGTGAGTGGAACGGCTCATGTAAGTTTAAAAATGATTGAGTTATTAGAAAGGCATAAATATGCAAACGTCCATTGAATTGAGGGATTTATTTTCCTATTCAAACATTCCTATCCTTATTCTTTTAGGCATCTTGCTTTTATGGATTCTTGGTTATGGAATCTACTTGTTTCAACATAGACAAAAAAAGATTGTGGTAGTTCCTATTCAGACGAAAGACTATGATCAAATTCGTCTCAAATATTTTAATAAACTCAATCAATTACAAATTCAAGTTCAAAATGGACAAATTCCAACCAGAAAAGCCTATCAAACACTAAGTTCTATCATTCGTAATTTTCTCTATGAAGTGACGAATGTACAAGTTCAAAATTATAGTTTGCAGGAAATAGAACGGTTAGGAATTCCATCCCTTACACAACTAGTGAGGGAATACTATCATCCTGAATTCGCCCAAATATCAGAGGGAAATGTTTTAAAATCGATTGAACGAACAAGAGAGGTAATGCAAAAATGGAGATAAGATACCCTATTTTATTCATCATCAGTAGTGTCGTAGTCTTACTGATACTTCTCTTTTGGAAGAAAAAGAAAGGAAAATATGATGTAGGCATTAAAGTTGCCAACACCAGTTTTCTAGAAGCAAATCCATACTATCAGAAAAAAATAAAGCAATATAAAATTTTATTAGGGATTATCAAAGTAGCTTGTTTGGTAGCCATCTTCTCTTCACTCGTTTTGTTATCCAGACCAGCGAAAGTAAAAACGGAACATCCAAGAGAATACAACCGAGATATCGTTTTATGTATGGATGTTTCTGGGTCTGTCTTTGACCTTGACTATGAAATTACTGAAAATTTTAAAGATACCGTAGCTGGCTTAAAAGGAGAAAGAATTGGTATTTCTCTATTCAACTCCTCTTCTGTTACCCTACTTCCTCTTACGGATGATTATGATTATACCCTATCCGTATTAGATGATTTACAAAAGAGTTTTCAAGACGATATCGATTATACAGACGATGATGCTCTTTACTATGCGATGTATAGTTTAATGGGAACCAATGAAGGAGAAGGAGGTTCTCTTATTGGGGATGGTCTTAGTTCTTGTGTCTTTCAATTTTCAAATCTAGAAGAAGAAAGAACGAGAATCATCATCTTCTCAACCGATAATTCGTTAGCGGGAACACCAATGGTAACCATTCAAGAAGCAGCAGCCATCGCTAAAAAATACGGCATTATTGTCTATGGAGTCAGTACGAAAAATACTTCTTTAAAAGATAAACAAGAATTTCAAAAAGCAGTAGAACTAACCGGTGGAAAATTGTATGATTCTAACAGTTCTACTACGAAAGACATCATCGCAGAAATTAATAAAACGAGTAAATCGCTCTTTGAAGGAAAGGTTCAAACCACCAAAACTGATCTTCCAACCATTCCTTTTACCGTTTTAATGGTATCTACCGTTTTATTTATTATTATTAGAAAGAGGGTTGTCATATGAGAATTCATCCTATTATTCCCCTTTGGATAATCATTCCTATTCTCATGATTTCCCTATTACCTATCATCAAAAAATTTCAAAAGAAAAATCTTTCTATTATCTTTCTTTGTCTATGTTTATTCCTATTAAATCTGAGAATTCAAATTAAAACGGATTCTTTAGCGGCTACCGCTAACAACTTAGATGTCTTATTTGTCATTGATACCACAATTAGTATGAATGCTGAAGATGGGTTTCACAATCAAACTCGTTTAGAAAATATTCGAACCGTTACAAGAGACATTATTGAAGAGTTAAGTGGGGCGAGATTTTCTGTAGTCGAGTTCGATAATTCAGCGCGAATTGTCATTCCATTTGTCAAAGATACCAATCTTGCAATAGAAAGTATAGAGTCCTTATATCCTATGGAAGAATTTTATGCGAGAGGTTCCTCTTTAAATAAGCCTATAGAAATCATGAAGAAATTACTTTCCTCTGCTAAAAAGAAAGAGGATCGCGTAAGAATTGTTTTCTTTTTAAGTGATGGAGAAATTACGAACGATGAGAAACTCGCGTCCTATGCAGATTTAAAACCGGATATCGACGGTGGTGCTGTTTTAGGATTTGGTACTACAAATGGTGGCAGAATGAAAGTAAAAGATGAATATACGGGAACAGAGGAATATTTAACTTACTATGATGAACACTATAATCAAATGGATGCCGTATCCAAGATTGATGAAAATAATCTACAAAAAATTGCCCAAGACTTAAACATCGACTATATTCATGTTACAGACGAAGGTTCTCTCGATAAAAAAGTACAAGAAATTTCCAAAAAAGCGATAAGGGATTCCGAAGAAGATAGGGATACTGGCTATGAAGATACCTACTTTATTTGGATATTTCCTATTATGATTCTACTATTACTAGAGTTTAAAAAATTGTAGGAGGAATTATGAAGAAAATTTGTTATATAGGCTTTATCGTCACCATTCTCATCCTCATACGATTTGTCGCTGTCTTTGGACTTAATGAACTGATGATATCAAACTACCATAAAGGGAAATACCAAACGAAATGGATTGATATTCTTTATGTGCTTAACTTACAACAATCTTATATTGATTACTACAATCATGGAAATTTACTATATCAACAAGGAGAGTTTGAGCAAGCTATTCAAAAATATGAGACTGCTCTTACCAAGAATCCTCCTCAAAAAAGAGTTTGTGATATCCGCATTAATCTAGCTCTTTCTATGCTAAAAATAGCCGATGAGGGAAATAAACTCCAACTTCGAAAAGCACGGGAAGTTCTCTATGAAGATAATTGTGCAGAGGAAAATGGAAATGGAGGACAAAGTCAAGAAGCAGAACAATTAGAAGAAGAAATCAAAGAATTAGAAGAGGAATCTGGTCAAGAAGATCCAAATGGTGGTGGTGATGAACCAGAACAACCGGAAACCCCTCCTAACACAACAGAAATTGAGGAAGAGATTAGACGTCAACAAAAGCAAAATACCCAAAATCGAAATCAATATTTTAAGGAACGAGAAGAATTACAAAATTGGAGTTACTATAATGGTAAAAAATGGTAATAAAAAAGCTTATGAAAGAACTTTTCATAGGCTTTTTTTTATTTCGTAAATAGGATATCTCTCTTGATTAATCGCTTGTAAAACTTCTAGATAGGTAGGATTAGAAATACCCAATTTCTCCTCCCATAACTGTCCTTGAATGCGGGCTAAAACATCTTTAATATCTTCTCCATAACGTCTCTGTTGATTTTCTAAAATATAAGATAGAACATTAGAAGGATTCTCACAATCGACAAACATTTCCCATAATATCTGTAAACTTTGATAAATCTCTTCTTTGGATATCGTTTTATCAAAATATTTCTCCGTACTATCTATCCAGTTTTCCATATATGATCTAGTATAACAAGATAAATCGTTCGCTAAACATCCTACTTTTGAAATAGGCATTGTTGATAAATGTTCTGGTAATAAAATTCCTCGAATCATCGATAATGGTACTTCCTCATAACAGAATACCTCATCTTCTAGTATCGTATCTCTTTCCCCTTGACGTTCAACAGGTATCTCTTTATCTACTAAAAGCGAAGGAGAAGTAAGCGTATGGAGAGGAAAGGAAGCAAAATAAGGATTCATGCCAGCCTCTTCTTGATATTCGGTTAAAGAAACATAATCCATCCCATTCTTAGAATCATACGTATTAGAAGGATGAGTATAAAGTTTCGGACACTGTTTCTGTTCTATTTTGCTTTTAGAGAGAATTCCATGAGTTAAGATAGAATCTAATTTTATCAAATTTAAATCCACAATCGAATGATAATAGTAGCGCTTAAAAAAATCTTCATTGACTTGAACAAAATGAATATAATTTTGAATAGGTCGCTCTTTTTTCATACAAATCCTCCAAACAAGTCAATATCATATCACGATTTTTCCCTTTTGGGAATCTTTTTTACAAAGATTTTGCCTTTCCCTATCAAGAAGTATTTAAAATAAAAAAATATTTTTTATTCATAAATAAGGGCATAGTGTAATAAATTTCAAAAATCATTGAAATCTTAACGATGTCTAGTAAATGATAAGAAATAACTGTCAACTTATTTTCCACAAAAAGGAATCAAACTCTTTCATCAAAGAATTACAACATTTTTTTGAATAATCTTTTGGTATTTTCAGTAGTAATCTTTTCCATTTCTTGATAGTCCACATCTTTTATTTCCATCAGTTTTTCCATAATATATTTTATATTAGCCGTTTCATTAATGGTTCCTCTTAATGGTTCTGGCGCTATATAAGGACTATCGGTTTCCACTAAAAATAGTTCATTAGGAACCATTCTTGCTACTTCAATAGATTTTTTTGCCGTCTTATAAGTGATTCGACCTGCAAAAGAAATATAATAGCCCATACTTTCTAAATATTTTAAATCTTCTAAATCTGGTTGAAAACAGTGAAATACACATCCATATTGGGGATGTTCATATCTTTTAAAAATATCTATTACTACTTTATTTGAATTATTAGAATGAATAATGATAGGTAAATGTAATTCATTGGCTATGATAATTTGTTTCAAGAAATATTTTCTTTGTTCTTCCAAATTACTATTCGTATTATCTAACCCTATTTCTCCAATAGCCACAACTTTGGGATGGCGCGCTAATTCATATAATTCTTCTAAGTTTTGCGAATCTATATAAAGAGGATGAACCCCTATCGAAGAATAAAATTTAGAATGGGATTGAGAAATATCGATAGATTCTTGAGAAGTTTTTAAATTTAGTCCAACATTAATGACACTTTCAATATCAGAATTCTGATTTATCAAATCTATATACTTTTTTTCATCATTTAAAACCATACTATTAATGTGCATATGAGAATCAATCGCCACATTACCACCTACTATTTCGTCTTATAAAAATTGTAACATAAACGTAAACATTTTAAAACTCGAACCATAAAAGTCCGAGTTTGATACCTAACTGGTGTCCACGGCGAGAGTCGAACTCGCGACCTTTGCCTTCGGAGGGCAACACTCTATCCAACTGAGCTACGTGAACAACTACATGTATTGTATCATAAATTATCTATTTTAGCCATTCTTTTTTCTTGCATATTTGATACTTATTCGCTATAATATTCTCCCAGAAGGAGTTTATTATGGAAAAAAGAAAAATCATAGAAGATTTTATTAGTCAAAGACAAAATAGTGTTGCTATGACGGCTGCTTTTGGATATGGGTCTGGAGTAATTCAACAAAAGGGTTATAGTTTGCAAAAGAAACCAATGATTGATTTAATTTTTATTGTCCAAGATTCCAAAGCATGGCATCAAGAAAATAAAAAGAAAAATCCTCATGACTATCCAGTTAGCGCAAAAATTTTATTAGGAACTGTTAACTTTGATAGAATTGCTGGATTTAGTGGTGTTACCTACCAATCACACATTTCTTATAAAGGAGAAACTTTCAAATATGGAGTAGTTAGTCAAGCACATTTTATACATGCACTATATTCATGGAATAGCTTCTTTTTACCAGGACGATTTCAAAAACCTGTTCAAACTATTTTTTCCAATCCATATATAGACTGGAATATTCAAGAAAACAGAAGAATCGCACTACTAGTAGCATTGCAGACATTACCAGAACAGTTGCGGACTTTAAAAGGGTTATTTACTCAAATTTGTTCTCTTTCTTATTTAGGGGATATTCGCATGGTTTTTGTAGAAAATCCTAATAAGATTAGGAATATTGTAGAAGCAGAATTTGAATTATTTAAAAAGATTTACGTAGATAATGAGGATTATCATTCCTACTTTGCAGTCTTAGACTCAGGGGAAATTTTGGTTAATGATGAATTAGTCGACCGAGATTTAAAACATACAGCAGCCTACTTATATACCATAGAAACGGGAGAAGTAGGAACTACTCCTAGTAAAAATTGGTTAAAAGATTTAGAAAAAATCAATCGCGTAGAGAGTATTACCCAGCCAGTAGTTGGTTTATTGACAGCTGGGCCAATTACTTCTGCTAAATATATCCATGAAAAAATGTTAAAAAAAGAAAAAAGAGTAAAATGAATCACCATCATTTACTTTTTTTATGTCTAAACCAATGGGACAATGATCACTTCCCAATACTTCGCGATAGATAGTTGTCTTTTGAATATGATCTTGATAATCCTTCGATACTAAAAAATAATCAATTCTCCATCCAATATTGCGTTTTCGTACATCTTTCATATAACTCCACCAAGTATACCACCCTTCTTCATGAGGATGTTGATAACGAAAACTATCGATAAAGCCACTTTCTAATAACTTTCCAAATTTATCTCGCTCTTCTTCTGTAAATCCTGCATTTCCTATATTAGCTTTCGCATTTCGAATATCGATTTCTTGATGGGCAACATTAAAATCTCCACAGATGATTACTGGTTTTTGTTGATTCAATTTTTGGACGTAAGTTCTAAAATCATCTTCCCATATCATACGATAGTCCAAACGTTCTAATGTTCTTTTCACATTCGGTACATAGGTGTTCACGAAAAAGAAATCTTCATATTCTAAGGTAATCATTCTTCCCTCTTCATCATGCATCGGAATCCCCATGCCATATCGAACGGAAATTGGTTCTTTTTTCGTATACACAATCGTACCAGAATATCCTTTTCGATTAGCTTGATTACGATAACAAGAATAGCCAATAGGTCGATAATCAATTTCATCCTCGGTGGCTTTTACTTCCTGTAACGCAAAAATATCAGCATTCACCTCTTCAAAGAACGTACGAAATCCTTTTTTAAGACAAGCACGATAACCGGCTACATTCCACGATACTAATTTCATATTCTCTGATTCCTCCAATATTCTAAAAACGGTAAAAAAGCAGTAGGAATGGCATACTCGTTTTCTATTTCCTGACTACTAACCCACTGATAGTTGGGAATTGGTTTTTCTAAAAGTAGTAAATAACTTTTCATCAGCCATTTCTTATGCGTAAAAATATGAGTATGGGATATTCCCTCTACGATTTTACTAGGAGAGTATTCTTCCCCTAACCATGCACAAACTTCTTGTGGTGTTAAAAAGCCATCTGTATTTGGAAATTGCCACATATTTTTCAAAAGACCATCTCTCCGTTTTTCAATGGCAATTTGATTGTTCCAGGATAAGAGAAATACCGTATATTTTTCTTCTTTTTTCTCCTTTTTAACAACTTTTCTAGGGAGAGTCTCTTCCTTGTGGTGTTGATGGGCATAGCACAATGCTTTTAATGGACATATCTGACATTTCGGAGTAGCATTCGGTAGACAAATGGTTTCTCCTAATTCCATAATAGCCTCATTAAAATCTCCCGGGTAATCAGGTAGTATTTTTTGAATTTCTTGTCCAATTTGTTTTTTTGTTTTTAAATCAGAAACATCGATATCTTTCTCTTCTACCCTTGCATACACTCTCATGACATTGCCATCAACAGCAACTTCTTTTTCTTGAAAGCAGATGGAAGCGATTGCTCCGGCCGTATACTCTCCAATACCAGGGAGTTTAACTATCTCCTCATATTTCTTAGGGAAAATACCATGATATTCCTGTTCTATCTTGATAGCGGCTTTTTTTAAATTTCTGGCACGACTATAATATCCTAATCCCTCCCATAACTTGAGAAGTTCATCCTCCTCTAGTTCACTTAAAGCATGAATATTCGGAATTCTTGTCATAAACCGTTTATAATACTCTTTCACAGCTTCAATTCTTGTTTGCTGAAGCATAATTTCAGAAATCCAGACATGATAAGGATCTTTATCTTTTCGCCATGGTAAATCTCTTTTATTTTGAAAATACCATTGTAATAATGGTTCTACTATTCTTTTCATAATCTTCTCCTAAGGATATTATATCACATCAATTTCTATTTCTAACGGAATATGATACAATAGATTTGGTGAGAATATGAAATGGAAAAATTTTCTTTTTTGTTTATTAATCTCTTTCATAACACTACTTTTTACTAGTGAATCTTCCATTCTTTATCCTATCAATACTTGGGTAGATGTTCATGCTATTTTTACCATGGGAAAAGGAATGATGCATGGACTAGTTCCTTATGTAGATTTATTTGAGCAAAAAGGGCCTATTTTTATTTTTCTTTTTGGGCTTGCGAGTCTTTTATCTAGCACTTCCTTTTTAGGTCTCTTTATCATAGAAATTCTTTGTTTAGCAGTTTTCTTATACTACATTCAAAAAATCATTCAGTTATTTTTACCATTAAAATACCTTTGGCTTTTGACTCCCCTTTTTGCCGTTTTCACAACCACTTCTCCTTTTTTTGCACACGGTGGGAGTGTCGAAGAGATTTGTTTACCATTTTTAGCGATTAGTCTTTATCATCTCATTTCCTTTTTTCAAACGGAAGAGATATCTTACCGAACTATCCTGATAGACGGATTATTAGCTGGTATTGTATGGATGATGAAGTATACTATTTTAGGATTTTGGTTTGCTTTTGCCGTTATTATTTTTTTCTTTCTCCTATCTAAAAAGCAAGTTCGAGAATCTTTCTACCATATCTTTGTCTTTTTAATGGGGATGATGATTCCTTTTTTCCTTTGTTCTCTTTATTTCATCACCCATCATGGCTTTCCAGAATTCATACATGTCTATTTCATTGTGAATCTATTTCACTATAGTGAGCCCACTCGGAATATTCTTTTTCTAGTAAATCCTATCATTCTCTTTATCAAAGAAGCCTTTCATGAACCATTATTCCTCCTATCCGTTATGGGTTCTGGATATGCTCTTTATTTATCAAAAATTTCTCGAAAGATTAAGATTTCTATTCTATTTTTATTCTTATGTATGGTTTATTTCACCTTGTTAGGAGGATTACCATTTGTATATTATTTTCTACCTTTTTTACCTATCGTTCTACTGGGAATGTGTTACTTCCTATATACGTATCAAAGTAAGTTAGAAACAATTTTCTTTTCTAAACAAGGGATTTGTCTACTTACCGTTTTTATGACGATAGAACTCTATTTAGGCGCTAATTACAAGGAAAATCTGTTGGTAAAAAAAGAAGACGTCGTCGTATGGCAATATAAAGACATTATCCAAAAAGAAGAAAATCAAACGCTGTTGAATTATGGTTTTATCGATTTCGGGTTATTTTTTACAACCAATACCATTCCTACCACTTATTACTTTGAAAGATTAAATTTCGATTACGATGCTTATCCTGACAATATGGATGCTCTAAATCAATCGATTATTGAAAAGAGGACTAACTTTGTTCTTTATCCCTCTTTGTATTCTAAACTTTCTATTAATCAAGAAAAAATAACTTTTATTAAAAAATATTATGATTTGATAGAAGACGAGATTGTAACCTATGAGAATCAAAAGTATCAATTATTATTATTTAAAAGAAAGCAATAAAAAACTAGTTCAAATAAATGAACCAGTTTTTTTTATGTGGTTTTTCGTAATCCACAACTAATACAAAGGATAGACAAAATCCATATGAATGACCATATTCCAGGATGAGAATTATCTCCCGTTTCAGGAGAAGATACTGAACCTTGAATATTTCTTTCATTAACAAACAATGTCTGTTGATCATCTCCAACTTCTGTAGTTGTTTTATCACTTTGTTTAGAGACGGTATATCCTTTGGTATCGCTTTCCTCTACTGTATACTCTAATCCATCTGGAAGACCAACAGCAGATTTGCTTTCTCCATGTTTCATGTCAAATTTAGATACACCATTTTCAAAGAACATATCTCCATACCAACCATTTAATGTTGGATTATTCGTTTTGACTTGGAAATGAAATTCTTTGTTTTTATTGGCATCACTTCCTTCTACAACTACACCAACTGTAATACTAGCATATTGATTGTAGAAGATGACAGAATCTTTGTAAGCAACTTCACCAACGACTCTATTTCCATCAATAATGAAATCTTCTTGTTGATAAGATACTTTACCATTTCCTGTCTCTAGTAATTCTTCATAAACGACGTAGATAGCATCATCTGGAAGATTTTCAACAATGATGTATTCGCCATCTTTCAATGTGAAAGAATCGCCAGAACGAATCTCTGTTTTCTCTCCAATAGGTTCTCCTTCTTTATTGTATTTTTGATATTGGAAAGTTTTAGGATAAAGTTCACTTTCTAAATTAGAAAGTTCTAAAGTAAATGTATATTCCATATCTTCTTGAGGAGCAATACCTTTTACTATCTTTTGAATCTTTAAATCCTTTAATAAATAATTGGTAAATTCTACCTCTTGCGTCATACCAGCTACGGTTGTACCTGCTGTATGTTCCCCATGAGAAGCATAAGTTTCCAAAGGAGATTCTACTACGGTATAACCAATATTATCTGGTAATCCAAAAGCATATTTTGTCTCTCCATCTTTTAACGTGAAAGTGGCAACACCCTCTTTAAAAGACATATCTCCATAATCTCCGGTGATGCTTGTATCTTCTAAGGTTACTGTGAAAGTAAATTCCTTATTTTTCGCATCTGTCTTACCAATTACTTGTTTTTGAACAGAAAGTCCTGCATAGAAATTGGTGAACCGAACATAGTTATCTACATCAATGTTTCCTGTTACTTCCGTTCCAACTACTTCATCTGGAAGGCTATCCATATAATAGGTAGTTTTACTTGCTGTTGATGTTTCTGTAATCGTATATTCTACAGCATCTGGAAGATTTTCGACAATGATGTATTCTCCAGCTTCTAAGGTAAATTCAGAGAAATCTGTAAAAATACCTGTTTCTAATACTTCTTGATCATCCCCAATATGATACTTCTTATAGTAGTAACTATGGCTATAATCTGGATTATCTAGATGAGTGAAAGTAATTTCGAAGGAATACTCATGAGAATCAATTGGATCTGTTCCTTCAATATCTTTCTCAATAATTAAATTCTTCGTAATAAAGTTTGTAAAACGAACTTCTTTCTTTTCTCCTGCTTTTACAACACCTTCATTACCATGTTTCACTACCGTGTATCCTTCATTATCGCTTTCTTCTACTACGTAACTTACCTGATCTGGTAGTCCTATCACAGTTTTAACTTGTCCATGTGCTAGCGTGAAAGTACCAACACCGTCTACAAAGTTCACATCACCATATTGTCCATTAATGTTAGAATCACTTAACGTCATAGTAAAAGTAAATTCTTTCGTTACATCTCCTAATTCACCAATTACTGTCTTAGAAACTGTAACAGTCGCATAAGAATTGATAAAACGAATATAGTTTTTCTCATAAAGTGTATGACTGACAGAAGTACCTTCAAATTCTTTAGAAGATAAATTTTCAGAAATCGTACCCTCTTGGTAAGTTACTTTACTAACATGATTAGGAATTTCTTCTACCTCATAAGTAACTTCATCAGAAATATTTTCAATAAGGATATATTCTCCTGCTTTTAAAGTAAATTCATCACCAGAAGAAATCATTCCCGATTCGCCAACTGTTCCTTTCTGATTATATTTTTGATAAGAATACTCTTCATCATATTGGTTTTCTTTAGGGAAACGGAGGTGTAAAACGAAACGATATTCTTCCGTATTAGAAGAAAGACCTACTACTTCTTTTTCCACTTTCAAACTCGTCGTTTGATAATTGCGGAAGATAGATTGAATGGTTTCTCCTGCTACCAACGTTCCTGTATCATTTGTCTTTCTAACAACATAATCGTCATAATCCGTTTCAACAATGGTATAACCAACTTCTGGTAAACCATCGATTGTGATACTCTCTCCATTTTTGAGACTAAAAGTAGCAATGCCGTTGATGAATGTAACATCCCCATACGTACCAGAAAT
>CANRDB010000008.1 GCA_947629315.1 uncultured Bacilli bacterium | reverse complement strand
AATATTATTGAAGCAGTAGATGTTAATAATATTTACCAAATACCAATTAATTTTCATAAACAACATATTGAAGATATTATTCTTGAACAGTTTGGATTACCTATTACAGAGAGTCATTTAAAATATTGGGAAGATTTAATTGATACCGTGAACAATCTGAAAAATGAAATTGAAATTTCTCTAGTTGGAAAATATATCGAGTTACATGATGCCTATTTATCCGTTATGGAAGCATTAAAGCATGCCGGATACAAACATCATTTAAAAGTAAATATTAACTGGGTTGACTCTGAAAAATTAGAAAAAGAAAACTGTGATATGGACGAAATTTTCAAAAATTCTAAAGGAATTCTCGTTCCTGGTGGCTTTGGAAATCGTGGTGTGGAAGGAAAAATAAAAGCTTGTGAATATGCTAGAACAAAAAACATTCCTTATCTAGGATTATGTTTGGGCATGCAAGTAGCTGTCATTGAATTTGCTCGCCATGTTTGTGGAATTAGTGATGCTTCTTCTAGAGAGTTTAGTGAGACATGTAAAAATCCTGTCATTGATTTAATGGCTGAACAAAAAACGATTATCAATATGGGAGGAACATTACGTCTAGGAAATTATGAATGTACTATCCAAAAAGATACCCTAACCCATAAGATATATAGTACTTCTAAAATACTAGAACGTCATCGTCATCGTTATGAATTTAATAATAGATATAAAGAAGAATTAGAGAGTAAGGGACTAGTATTTTCCGGTGTTAATGAACCAAGCAATTTAGTGGAGATAATCGAATATCCAAAACACCCTTTCTTTGTGGCTTGTCAATTCCATCCTGAATTTAAATCTCGTCCAACAAGACCACATCCTTTGTTTGATGCCTTTATTGGAGCCTCTAAAAAATATAAAAAATAAGCAATTGCTCAATCAATAAAAAGAGATAAAAGAAGTGTAATCAACTTTTATCTCTTTATTTTTTTAACCAAAATGACTAATTTGCTATGACATATGGATATTCTACTTTCATTAGAGTTCTTTCTACTGATTGATGTAATAAGTCTTTAGAACCCAAACATTTCACTAATAGATAATTACCTGTATGACCAATTACATAACCATCTCGATAAACTTCCGGAATAAAGGTGATGGGTTGTCCGATAAACTTTTCCATATAAGCAATTTCTAACTCTTTACTCTTTTCCATCAAACGATGAACACGCTCTTTTTTGATTTCTTCTGATACGTGATTTGGTAATTCTTCCGCTTTCGTACCCTTCCGTAAAGAAAATGGAAAAACATGGATTTTAGCGAACTGAATTTTATCGACCGTATCTAGTGTCTCTGCAAATAGTTCTTCTGTCTCACCAGGAAAACCAACAATAATATCTGTCGTAATAGAGATATCTGGTCGGATTGCTCTAATCTTTTCAATTTTATCGATAAAGTATTCTTTATCATATTTACGGTTCATGGCTTTTAAAATAGTATTCGAACCACTTTGTAATGGAACATGTAAATGGGAAACAATGATAGGATTATTCTGAATGACATCTAATACTTCCTCATCTAACTCGGTAATTTCTATAGATGAAATACGTAACCGTTCTAATCCTTTTATCTTCACAATTTCTTTGAGAAGCATCGCAAAATTATAATGTTCTAAATCTGCTCCATAGTGTCCTGTATGAATACCCGTTAATACAATCTCATGATGCCCCTGGTTCACTAGTAACTGTATTTCTTTTAAAGCATCTTGAGGATCCTTACTTCTTACTTTTCCTCTAGCATAAGGAATAATACAGTAAGAACAATAATTTTCACAACCATCTTCGATCTTGACAAAAGCTCTAGTACGTTGAAAATTATTTAATACCATATTCTCGAAAGAACATTCCATCATATTAGAAATGGCAACGATTGGTTGATGTTCTTTTTGATACTGTTCAATAAAAGAGACAATCTGACTCTTATATTGATTTCCTAATAAGATAGAAATCCCCTCCTTTTTGGCTTTTTCAGGTTCTATCTGTGTCATACACCCACAAGCAATGATTATTGCCTGTGGATTTTTACGGATACACTGTCTAATCACCTTTAAAGATTTATGGGCACTCGTATCGGTTACGGTACAAGTATTGATAATATAGATATCAGCTATCCCCTCTGGTTGTTCTTGATATCCTGCATTTTCTAGGGTATCTTTCATCACGTTAGATTCATAAGTATTTACTTTACATCCTAATGTACAAATTTGAAAAGTCATGTTATCACTTCCTAAAAAAATAAGCCTAACGATTAGGCTTATAAACTATCACGAAAATCTTTTAATGCTTTTAGAAGGTCTTCATTCTTGGATAAATCCGTTGTCTTAGACACTTCTTTTTCTTTATCATTTTCTATTAGTTCATCTAAAGATGCTACTTTTTCCGTTGCCTCAGGCTTTATCATATCACTTTTTGGAAGTGATGGCAACTCTTCTATATTTTGAATAGAAGAAGTATTTTCTTCATGATTAAATTTTTTAACCGTTGGATATTCGGCTTCCTTGGTTTCCATTCTTCCAAAGACTGGTGAAATGACTTCTGTTTTCTTAAATCTTCCATCGTCTGGAATATTATGTAAAGCCTCTCTTACAGCTTGACGGGCTGCTTCCCGTTCAGATTCTTCTTTTTCTTTGGCAAGAACATCAATCGTTTCAATTTTTTCAACTGGTGTAGGAGATTCCTCCACAATCTCTGGTATACCACTCGTAGGTAATTCTGGAATTGATTCTACCACTTGAACATTCTCTTCTGCTGGTTCTACAGGTAGTTCAGGAATTGATTCTACCTTTTCTATCTTTTCTTCTTTTGGTGGCTCTACTTTTGGTTGTTCTAATTTTTCAATTAAATCCACTACCGTTTGATTTCTATCTTCTTTTTCTACTGGTTCTTCTGGTAAAACATCAGAAACTGTCGCTAAAGGCTTTGATTCTAACTCATCCTCATAGTCCGTATCCCGATTTTTAACCACATCCACTAATTCTTGATAACTGATAATAGACTGTGCTTCTTGCTCTTGTTCAAATTGACGAACTACTTCTTCTGGAGATATTTCCTTATTTTCTTTTAATTCTGTCAAAGCTTCTTTTAACACATCACTATGATTTTCTTGAATGGCCTCTTGAATAGCTTCTTCATGTTCTTTATCAATTCTTTTCTCGATTTCCTTTTCATCGAGACTCTCTAATTCTGCTACTCTCTCTGGACTAATTTCTAACTCTACTACTGGTTCTTCTGGTTCTGTTTCTTCTTTTGGTTCTTCTAAAGTAGGAGTCGTCTCTTCCTCATGATGTTCCTCTTTTTCTTCTTCTACTTTGCTAGGTTCCTCTTTGATAGAAGAATCTTCTTCTTTTTTCTTTTCTTCCTCATGTTCTGGAGTATCAATGACATTTTTCTCTTTCACATGATCTAATTCTTTCTTATCTAAATCTTCTTCATAAATATGAATTTTTTTCTGTTTACGAAAACTCTTCACAATTGAAAAAACTAAAATTAAAAAAATGAGAACCAAAACAAACAACAAGCCAATAAATAACACTTTATTTCCGACTATTGTATCTAATATTTTTTCCATCGTATCACTCCATATATTCATAACGGATTATACTTGATAAAAAGATGGGAACAGTCTCTACTCTCATAATTTGCGTTCCTAAACTCACTTTTGTAAACCCCTTTTTTTCAAAGTATATTTCTTCCTCAGATGAGAATCCACCCTCTGGACCTATCATCATGTTTATTGTATCACAGATATTTATATTTTTCAAAACATTTTTAATAGTTTTTTCTTTTTCTTGCGTACTACAGAGTAATTTATATCCCGGTAGTGTTTCTAAGGCCGCGATTTCCCTTTCAATTCTTACTTTGGGAATACGGATTTGCATGGATTGTTCCGAAGCCTCTTTACAAATCCTTGACCATCTTTCTAACTTTGCTTGCTCCTTATTAGGTTCTATTTTTATCATAGAATGTTGCATAGGAATAAAGATAAATTCATCTACCCCTAATTCGGTTCCTTTTTGTAATATCCAATCCATCTTCTGTTCTTTTAAAAAAGGAAGAATCAAGACCATTCTAGGACCGGATAAAGAAGATTGCTCTTTTTGTTCTTGAATTCTTACCAACACTTCTTTGGAAAGAAATTCTAATGTACATACATAGACCTCTTTCTCATAGACGACCTCAATTCGATCGTGTTCATCCATCCTCATCACAGTTTTGATATGTCGATAATCTTCATCCCGCAAGAGGAAAGTATCCCCTTTTTTGGCTTGCGCAAAATATCTCTGCATAATCTATTCCTCCGGAATAATGGCTTGCAATCCCTTTAATTTTCCTCTAGCAATTAATCCATTAGCCGTCTTTTCATCGACGATATGACGTTCAATCAATAACTGTAAAGTTTCTTGGTTAACGATATCTCGGTTAGGTTCCTCTTTGTATTCTTCTAACAATTGGTCAAAATCCTCAAATACTTCTAAAGAATCCGAACAAATTTGCGTTAAACCAGGGGTACTATTTAATATTTTAGAAGATAGACTAGATTCCTTGATGATATCCATATGGAATACAGGTAAACTCAAAAAATAAAGAGTTACAAACGTCAAAATAAAATTTTGAATCAAACCGACAATCGCCCCCAAAATTTGGGAAGGAATGCCAAGAACAATGGTCATTTTTAATAATTGTTCAAAAGCACTAGTAGTTAATTTAATCACTTTCAAAATGGAAGAGAAAATGGCAATTAATAATACGAAAGCAATTACCTCATATAATAAGAGATTTAAAGAAGTAATCCCCTCTAACTTTCCACTAAACTCAAAAAATGGAAGATATTCATAAAAAATATTGGAAACCATTCCCTTTAATAAGAACGACAAAACGATAATAGCAATCGTTCCAACCGTATCCACTAATTGACTGGTAAATCCCTTTTTCGCTCCCACAATAGCGCCTAATACTAAAAACAAAATAATAACAATATCTACTATATTCATATAGTCCTCCTATTCCTATTTTGATTATATCATATTCCTTAAAAAAAGCAATGAGATTATCCGTATCAATTTCTAGGAAAATATGTTACAATACCTTTAGGAAGTGATACTGTGACAATTACTTTAAAAGTAAGTGAAAATACAAAACAAGAAATGCAAGAATTCTTCGAAGAATATAAACGAGAGAAGACTCCACCCTATGCCATTTTTCAAGCTGATGATGCCGATTGTGTCGTAACTCTTTATGAATCAGGAAAGGCTGTTTTTCAAGGCATGAGTGCGGATATTTCCGCCCAACTTTGGATTGAACGTGAAAAGCACTTAAATCCAACTAAAAAATTAGATGTCAAAAATAGTGAACAAACGGCAAAAGAGGAAAAAAAGGAAGTTTTTATCGACCCTAAAATTTATCATGCTAGTAGTATTGGTTCTGATGAAGTAGGTACAGGAGATTATTTTGGTCCGATTGTTGTAACTAGTGCTTATGTTGCAAAAGAAAATATTCCATGGCTAGAAGAATTAGGAGTCAAGGATTCTAAAAAGTTAACCGATGATAAAATCGAAGAACTAGTTCCAAAGATTATTAAAAAGATTCCCTATAAAAGTGTCATTTTAACGAACAAAGAATATAATGAACGTTATGGCGATGATATGAATATGAATAAACTAAAGGCTATTTTACACAATAAAGTCTTATTAGAGTTAACGGATGAAATTTCTCCAGTCGATTATGTCATTGTCGATGAGTTTGCAAAACCATATACTTATTTTCGATATTTACAAGGTGCTAGTCGAGTTTATCGCCATATTACCTTTCTCACAAAAGGAGAAGATAAGTCTCTAGCAGTAGCAGCCGCTTCTTTGATTAGTCGTTATATCTTTCTCAAAGAGTTTGAAAAGTTATCTCAAAAACTAGATTTGTTTCTACCAAAAGGTGCTTCTACCGCTGTCGATGAGATGGGCATTCAAATTGTTCAAAAATATGGTCCAGAGAAATTAAAGGAAATTGCTAAATACAATTTTAAAAATACTGAAAAGATTTTAAGTCAATCCAAAAAGAAGTAAGAATGAGCCTTACTTCTTTTATTTAGCTACTATAAATCCGGTAGGAATTGGTCTTGACTGATGTTTATGATCCCCATCAATTGGGTCATTGATTACTTTTCCTTTTTCCACCATGACACTAGATGTTCCACCATCTAAGCTAGCAGCATTGATAGCGCCATAGTTTTCCATAATCGCTGTCATATCTGCATACGTCGCACCTTTTGTTCTCGTAGAATTGCTATCGACTACTAAAAACAATACGATACCATCTGGTCTTTGTCCGATTGCTGTCTTAGCAGAATATCCTGAACCACTATTTCCTTTGCTGTAAGCTGATTTTCCATTGACAATCAAGAAAGGTCCACAAGATAACGCATCTCGTACTTTCTTATCTAATGCTTGTTTAGCCGTTGTACCTTTCGATAGTAAAACCAGTTTATCCTCTTCGGTAAATCCAATAATACCTCCTGATGTTACTTTTCCATAGGTATTGTTCGTTAATACTTTTCCATTTTGAATGGTAATTCCTTTTGGTTGACCTCCCGCACTACTATGTTTAGGGTCATAAAATCTTCCCCCATTAATAGCGACTAATGCCTTAGAGGCAGGTGCCATCTTCTCTAGATACTGTCCTTGCTTACCAAGTCGATTCGTAACAACGACTTTTACCCTAGATGGTTCATAAATAACTGCTAAATAAGCATTACATCCATTTACTTTAAAACGAATAATTTGATAGATAGCTCCTTCTTCCCTATCCAAAATTTGCTTTTCATATTTGTTTTCGTAAGCAATTTCGGCTACCTGTTCTTGATGCTCTGGTTTTAATTGTTCTGCTTCTGGAGGACGGATATCAATTAAACTTTCATCGGTGGAACCTTCTGGTTCTTGCAAAAAGTTTCTAGAAAAAACTTCTTCTATTTCCGCATCATTATAAAACCACTGACAATAGTATTCATGATCCATGGTAGCCATGGCCGTCGTAACTAACCAATCTTTAAAAGTGACATTAGGTCCGTAAAGGAGAACGCCTACGGAAGTACACCCTACTACATAAATGATTATAAAAAACGTGTAGAGAACTTTGAACCAAAGTTTCTTAGGATGAAGAGTTTCTCTTTTTTGATTCTTTCCATAATAATAAGCTCCGACGAGAATTAATCCGATAGAAATTCCAAACAAAGCCATACAGAAATTCTCCAACCAGTCCGTTATCAAGCGATGACTATGAGAAGCTACTAGAAGAGATAATCCTAGTCCTGGAGCCAATAGAAGTCCAATCATGAGGAAGTGAATTCCATACTGTTTTTCCCTACTTCCCTGTAAACTTTTGTTATTCTCTTTCATATCATCACCGCCAATCAATCAAAGTATATCAAATTTTAAACAAAAAGAAAACCTTGTTCCATAAAAAAACTTCCAGTTTCAACCGGAAGTTTAAGATTGCTGTTCTTTTAATAAATTCATATATTCTTCTTGTAAAAGATAAATCTCTTTACTACTCATAAATAGAATAACCGCATTATCATAAGGAAGAAGTTTTTCAGCCATCCCTTGCTCAATATATTCAGCACCCTCTATCTTATTAATAATGGTATAAGCATCGATACCAGGATAATCTTCCGGTAATTCTCGGTCATAATTGATATCCATGACAAATACTTTATCTGCTAACGATAACGCACTAGCAAATTCATTAGCAAACTCTTGTACTCTTGAAAACGTATGGGCTTTAAAGACTGCCACAATCTTCTTATCTGGATATTTTTGACGAGCAGCTTTAATGGTTACTTTTACTTCTGTTGGATGATGTGCATAATCATCAATCAATACATTGTTTCCAACAACGGTTTCCTTAAATCTTCTCTCTGCCCCTTTAAAGGTCTTTAAAGATTTCGCTACTTCTTTCGCTTCTAAACGTTCATAGTGACAAACACCAATTGCCGCTAAAGCATTTAAAAGCATATGTTTCCCGTAGAGTGGTAAATCGAAATGTCCATAATATTCTTCTTCAATGAAGACATCAAAACTGGTTCCATCATTGCGATATTCAATGTTTTTTGCTTGGATATCATTATCATCAGAAATACCATAGTAGTAAACAGGCTTGCTGATTTCTAACATGTGTGTATAAGGATCATCTCCACAGACAATAGCCATTTTATCAGCCTTATTAGCAAATTCTTGATACGCTAAAATCATATCATCCATACTTTTATAGTAATCTGTATGATCCATCTCAATATTTGTAATAATGACATAAGCTGGTTCGTATGCTAAAAAGTGGCGACGATATTCACAGGATTCTAGGATAAATCTTCTCGATTCGCGATTTGCTTCTCCTCTTCCATCCCCAATAATGTAACTACAACCATCTAACTCTTTCATAATGTGAGCGAGCATAGCTGTCGTCGTCGTCTTACCATGACACCCTGATACACAGATGGTATCAAATTTCTTTGTTAGTCTTCCTAGCATTTCATGATATTCATAATTTCGCAATCCCATGTCGAATGTTTTTTGCATTTCTGGATGATCATCCCGAATCGCAGGAGAGCGAACTACGACAGTATCACTGTCTAAAGCATCATTCGCTTCACTATAAATAGGAATTCCCCGTTCTCTTAAGCGGTCTTCTGTAAAACGGTGTTCGCTAGCATCGTCATAACCAATGACTTCATAACCTAAATCAGAAAGTAAGAGTGCGAGAGCACTCATTCCTGCCCCTTTTATTCCTATCAAATAATATTTCATTTGAACTCTCCTAACTTATATACTGTACTAATAATGGTCCTAGTATCAATAACAACATAAGAGGAACCATAAACAACACTGAAATAATACTGATCTTGTTGGGAATTTGATTTAATTTTTCTCTTACATTCAATACTTGTTTTTCCCGTAAGAATTCAATTTGTGCATACATATTCTCTAGTAAACTACTACCAAATATACTCGCTTCTGTAATACTTAACAGAATATTGTTAATGGTTTCTGATGGAATTCTTGTTTTCATATCTTTTAAAGCTTCTACTAAACTTTTTCCATAACGAACTTCCGTGAGAGCCTTTTGAAACTCATCACTTAATTCGGATGATACATTTTCGACCGTAATCTCTAATGATTTTTCTAAATTACGACCAGATTCTAGGGAAAGCGTCAACACTTCAAAAAAGTTTAAGGCATCCCGTTCCAATCTCATACTTCTCTTCTTAATAGGTGCCGTAATCACTACATAGTATAACAAATAGTAATAGGCAATAGCAAGAAAAGGAATTACAAAATAAGAAATATCGGTAAAATAGTAAAGTGCAAAAGCAAAGATGACCATCGTCAAAAGACGAACCGATAAGAATTTCTCAGCTGTAAATTTAGCAGTTCCTAAATAAGCAATTTGCTTATCTAACTTTTCTACACTAGACATTTTTTTCTTTCTAGCCATCTTCTCACATCCTTACTTTCATAATTCTTCTTACCGCATATACATATAGACAATATACTAAGATAATCACGATGAGTACTAACCACCCCATCACGTTACTAACGAGTGGTAGAAAATAGTCTGGACTAATGAAACTAATACCGACCACAAAGAGTGCTGGTAAAACCATCAATAGGTAACTTACTAATTTCGCACTACTCGTTAAGGCTTTCATCTCTAAACGAAGTTTTTTCTTATTCATTAATGTCTTCTCAATCGAACTAAATACTTTGATGATATTTCCACCAGTACGGTTTAAGATAGATAGAGAAGATGTCAAATACGTTACTTCTGTAATTTCAATTCGCTGTGCAAAGCGACGGAATACCTCTTCTACCGATAACCCCATACTTAATTCTTTATGCATCCGAGCGAACTCTTCATGAATATCGCCTTCCAACTCTTGAGCGACAATTTCAACTGCTTGTGGAATACTATGACCAGATTTAAAGGCATTATTCATAATGATAATCGCTTGTAATAAATCATTTTCCACATGATTTCGATAAAAGCGATAACGAATAAAGTAGATGAGATCTGGTAGGAAGAATCCTAGCAATAACGCGAAAATAGTTCCCGTTAAATCTAGTACTTCTAACCGTAATGTCGATGCTAACATCACAAACGCAAAGAAGAAAATACTCATCAATAACTTTTGAGCAAAGAAATTGACAGTGGAAGACTCCATAAAGGCGATTTGATATTTTTCATATCGCTTACAATAGTACACTATACTATTATATTTTCTTAATCGTTTCGCGAATGCTTCCACAATACCATCTTTAAACTCTAATACCCGATCAAAGAAATTTCCTCTCTTTCCAACTGGTTCTAGAGAATAATGGCCAATTCTCTTCTCTAATAATATTGTACGATAATAACGAACAATTAATAACACAAGAAGAGCAAGAATACCAATAACAACACAGCCACCTAATAAAAGTTCTTCTCTTTTACTTGGTACCACTTCAAAGACAATCGTCCTCATCGTCGTGTTACCGGCTTCATCCGTTACTCGATAGGTAACTTCTTTTTTTCCTAACGTATCAAAATCGATATCTTTGACATTCGTTTCTACCTTGTAAGTTAAATTACCACTTTGGGTATCCGTAGCTCTTACTCCACCCATCACATTAAAGGTAGAACCAGCCTCTATTTGATAAGAGTTCTTCTTAATCTCTAATCTAGGTGCTTCCTTATCTACGTTATAAATACCCGTTTTAAAAGTTGTCGTATGACCATCTTGATACTCATTGACAAACTCAATCGTATACGTTCCAGTTTCCTCTAGAACAATTCGTTCTAGCGAGTTATCTGGAATATAGAAGGTCTCTCCACTTTTGCCATCTTTCGTAATGGTATAAGAATAGTTAGTAACACCATCGCCTGGTTGATATTCAATTGGGATATCATCACGTGTAAACTCTTCATGGCTAGCCAAACTTATATAATATCCATCATCTTCTAACATATTGTTCCCCTCCTATTCTCCAAATATATCTGTCAAATCCTCAATTCCCATCGCTTTCATTTTCTCGTAAACGTTAGGAACTCCTGGTTCTAACACAAATTCTCCTTTAACCTCCAAATTTTCTGTTAATCCCTGTTTATGGAAAGCAAAAATTTCGTGTAACGTTACCATACCATCTTCGATGCCAGATACCTCACAGATACTCGTCACTCTTCGGTGTCCATCTGTTAACCGTTCAATTTGAACGACGATATCAATGGCTTCATGAATGTACTCGCGAATGGCCCGAACAGGAATTTCCATACCTGCCATTAAAACCATTGTCTCTAATCGATTTAAAGCATCATGTGGACTATTCGCATGCATCGTTGTAAGGGAACCTTCATGTCCTGTATTCATGGCTTGTAACATATCGAAAGCCTCTTTTCCACGAACCTCTCCCACTACGATACGATCTGGTCTCATACGAAGAGAATTGATTACTAAATCCCGAACGGTTACTTCTCCTTCTCCTTCGTAGTTCGCATTTCTCGTTTCTAGAGAAATCACATGGTCTTGTTCCAATTTCAATTCTGCAGCATCCTCAATCGTTACAATTCTCTCATCTTTACCAATGAAAGAAGATAGGATATTTAATAACGTCGTTTTTCCTGCTCCTGTTCCTCCACAGATTAAGATGTTGAGTTTAGCTTTCACACAAGCCTCTAAAAATCTTGCCATATAAGGAGTAAGCGCTCCATTTCTTAAGAAATCATCTATATTCGCTAATTCTTTTTTAAACTTGCGGATGGTAAGAACTGGTCCCTTTAAAGATAATGGTGGTAACACAGCATTTAAACGAGATCCATCTTGCAAGCGAGCATCTACCATTGGATTAGTCGTATCAATCGTTCTTCCTAATGGTTGAATCAATCGTTGAATTGTTCTTACAATATGTTCTTCATTGATGAAAGAAACACTCTCATCTTTGACTAACTTACCATCTAATTCAATATAGACCTCATCTTTTCCATTGACCATAATTTCTGTAATGTCTTTATCTTCCAATAACTCTGTAATGGGTCCATTACCATTTACTTCATTGTCGATTAAATTATAAAGATAACTTCTCTCTACGATACTTAAATCATAGCCCTCTAACACATCATCTACCTCTTCGCGAATAGCAAGAGATGTCATAGCAGAGTCTTTGAGATGTTTATCAATAAGTCCTTGAATAATTTTATTACGAAGTTCATCTAACAACTCTTTATTAGAAAACGTTTCATAGTCTGTCATCGGACTATTCATCTCAGATTTTAGAGAAACATCAAATTCTTCTACAAACTTCTTTCCCATATTAATCCTCCTTTAATAGCCCTTTCGCTATCGATTGATATACTTTTACAGCCCGACTAGATGCTTTTCGAACTTTCTTATCTAGTAAGAAAATCACACCATTCATGACATACTTATCATATTTCTTTTGATAGAATGATTGTGGAATCCGATAATCCACTTCTCTTTTCATCAAATTCTTCATATCGCTGATGGTATATTCCCCAGTCGTTTTCTTCGTAGAATCATTTAATACCACAACCATTTTATCAGATTCCATATCTTCAAAAATAGCAGACATCGTACGCATTCCTTTTAAATTCATACACTCATTATTCATAATATAGAAAATTTGATCACTATAATCGAATGCCACTAAATTTAATGGTGAGAGCATATGATTGGTATCCATCAAAATAACATCATATTTTAAAGATACCTTGGAAATGAGATATGTAAGAAAACCTGTCTCAATTTTGCTAGCGTAGCGAGGGTCTTTTGGTGCAGATAAAATATCGATACCCTCTGTATACGGATATACATAATCCTCAATCTGTTCAAAGGTATGATTTCGAATATCCTCATAACAATTGTATAAATCTTTTTCATGCGCTAAATCAAGACGAGCCGCTACATCTCCCGCTGCGACATCCAAATCTATCACTAACACTCTTTTCTTCATCAATTTTAAAGTAGCTGCTAAATTAAGAGTAAAAGTGGTCTTACCTGTTCCACCCTTAACCGAAGTAATTGTACAAATTCTTGCTTTTTTCATAATTGAACCCCTATTCCTTTACTATTTGGACCTTTCCATCTATTTTTTCCCCTTCATAGGAAAGGTGAATTGTCTCTTTCCTCCAGAAAGAGAGATTATATTCTTTCCATACACTCATCTTTACTTTATCCTGTTCTACTTCAATCGCTATATTTTCTCTAGAAATATTTGGAAAACTTTTTTGAAACATGACAATCATATCTTCTTCGATAGTCTCTGTACCCCAGTAATCAACACCATACCGAATCACTTCTTCCATACTTTTCTCTAGTTCTTTCTTTTCCAGTTGAAGATGTCCTAATTGATACAGAGTAATAAACATCACTAGTAAAATAGGAAGAATAAAGAGAAATAAGACTAATGTCTGTCCTTTATTATTCATATTACCCCTCATATACTGTCTTCGTAGCATCAATCCGATAAGGACTTCCTAAAATCTTACTGAGTCCTGGAGTATAAATATGGATTTCTTGTTTGATATAGAGAGTTGCATAGGCACTCTCCTGTGCGACATCCATCACTAAGTCATTCTCTTGAAGATATTGTTCTAGTTCTTCTTCTTGATCATTGCGATATAAATCGACAATAAAATCTAGTTTATTTTCCATCTTATATTGATGATACAAAATATTTCCAAAGTCAAAGACTGCCATCATAATCATAAATAGAACTGGCAGAATGAGTAAAAACTCAATCAACGCTTGCCCTCGATGATTTCTCATCTTATCACCCCTATTATTGAAACCATTATATCAAAAAATGAGAAGAAAAGATACCCATTCACAAAAAAATGATAACTTTTTATTATCATTTTTAAGAGATTATTTTCATAACCTTTCCTTGACCAATTGTTCTTCCATGATCACGAATTGCGAAAACAGTTCCTACCTCTAGTGCCATCGACTGCTCTAACTGGATAGTCACGGTAAGAGTATCTCCCGTTTTTGCCTCTAATCGATTTTCAGAGAAAGTAATGTTTCCGGTAACATCCGTCGTTCTAAAATATAGTGAACTACTAGTATTTGTCTTAAGAGTGATATCTTTCCCCTCATCTTGTAACAAAGTTATTTTTGCCTCAAAGTTGGTGTGAGCTTCCATAGAACCTGGTGCAACGAGAACTTGTCCTCTCACCACATCACTTACCTCTACATTGGATACCCTCATTCCAATCTCTTCTAAATAACCCGCACTATCAATTAATTTTCGTTCTTTTTCGATAGCCAAAACTTCTACTTCTACTGGTTCTTTTCCCATTCCCAGTAAAATCATTTTATCTCCCACTTTTACTTTTCCACGAGCAATTTTTCCTGTCACTATAGTTCCCTGATTCGTAACATTGAAAACATCCTCAATAGCCAATAAAAATGGTCCATTTTCATCATAGTGTTCTGTATAATCTTCTTCTGATTCTGATGGTTGTGGTTGAGAATCTTCTTTCTTATCTTTTCCTAAAAAGAACCATAAAAGTCCGATTACTACCAACAACAAGATAAGGATTACTATCCCCCACACTACTTTCGAATGTGTATTCTGTTTTGGAGCGGTAGTTCCTCCTTGCCCCATCATTTGATAATTTCCATTCATTTAAATCCTCTTTCCTACTCACATTTTCCCTCTCCTGGAGTTTCTCCCTCTACATAGGTTTTATCTAATAACTCACAGGAAGATTTCGTCATACTATCTTTTACATATCCACCCAAAATTTTAATAATACCAATAGCAAGAACACTGACGACCACAATAATTAAAAGGTACTCTACTAGTGCTTGCCCACGATTACTCTTCATAGGACCTCCTCCAATTATTCATAAGTATATCTCGAAATCCTAGTTTTGTCAATGAGAACGTGTTATAATAAGAGTGGTGAAAATATGAAAATACAAGGAAAAAGTCGTGACTTTGAAGTCGTTATCTGTCGTCATTTTTGGCCTCGCTTAAAAGGAAATATGGGGAAAAAGGTTATCGAAAATGTTCTTCTATTTCCTCACTGTAATTCCATCCATACCTTTTTTATGAGAACAAAAATCGACGTTGTCATGATTTCTTCTCAGGGAGAAGTTCTCCACACTTTTTCCCAAGTTCCCGCCTACCGGATTTTATGGCCAAGAAAAAAAGTCAAAGCCACTTTAGAATTTCCAAGTGGCGAAAATTCCTTTCAAGTGGGAGACTATCTTTCCAATCAAAAGGAGGTCTAGCCTCCTTTTATTGTGGGAATGAATTATTATTTCCTGGGAAGAGTGAATCTAAACTCTGTTGAACCATACCAGAAGAAGTAACTGGTTGTGACATCATGTTGGATTGATTCATCGTTCCCATATTATTTTGCGTGGGTTGTCCAAACACATTTTCACTAACAAACGTACCGGAAACAGGTGCATAATTGGGATTCATGTTTGGTTGAGATGTCATCATCCCCATGGAAGGGTTCTCTACTGGATTCGCTGGAACAGACGACTCACTTTCTGCTCTTAAAGGAATAAAGTTAAATCCATTATCGGATACAGGTGCACTTCCTGGCTGATTCATAAATCCACTAGAATTATCATTTAAAACAGGAGGATTAACCGCCATGGACTCTGTACTTTGATTTAGTAAATCCAAGGTAGGATTGCCCGTCACCATAGGTGCTGGAGAAGACATGGAATCTCCTTTCGCATTCAATAAATCCAAAGTAGGATTTTCCTCTTTCATCAAACTCTCTGTATTTTCTCTTAATATATTACTGCCAAAGATATTGGCAGCCATATTATTCTCGTCTGGATTATTCATAATACCCCTACTTTCTACCTTAAGTATAACAGTTCTCTTTCAAAAAAGAAATATTTTTCTTGTGAAAAGACAATTCTTTACATTATTCGGAAAAATCCCCTAAAGGTTTACTCATATCATACAATTCTTCTGGAAGTGGTTCAAAAATCGATTCTTGACTAGAAAGTGGTGTAGAAAGACTTCTACGTAATACTCTTTCTAATTCCTGTTTATCAATTGGTTTCGATAAATAGTCACAAAATCCTTCATTCAAATACTTCTCTTTCATACCCTCAATGGCATTCGCAGTCAATACGACTACAGGCACTTGAAATTGAGGGAGTTTTTGTAATTGATGAAAAGTTTCTGTACCAGTCATTTTCGGCATCATATCATCCATAAAAATTAAATCATACTGTTTTCCTTGTTGAATTTTATCTAGACAATCAAAACCACTCTCACACTCTTCTACCTCTACCTTAAACGGCATCAATAATCTTGTTGCTACTTTTAAATTAATCTTATTGTCATCTACTACTAATATTCGTCTACCACTCATATCGAAATTTTCCATCATTTGATATTCTTTTTTAGGAAGGACGGTATGACGAATGGCTTGTTTTAGATAAACTGTAAATTTAGAACCCTCTCCATATTTACTTTGAACAATAATCTTACCACCCATCATTTCTACTAGACGTTTTGTAATGGCAAGTCCTAATCCCGTACCTTCTAGGGTAGTATTACGATCCTCTTCTAATCGTTCAAACTTTTGAAAAATACTATCTATTTTATCTGGTTTAATTCCTCTACCCGTATCTTCTACCGAGATTACTAACTTACTTTCTGTATCACTATTAACACAGTTTACTTCCAAAGTAATCATTCCTTGTTCCGTATACTTTACAGCATTCGTTAAAATATTCATGACAATCTGTTTTATTTTTCCAATATCACCATAAAGGACATCTGGTATATCGGAAGCAATCTTCGTTTGTAATTCGATTGGTTTCTCGCCAATGCGCGGAATCATTAATTTCGCTAAATTCTCTAAATGTTCTTTTAGACAATATTCTGACTCCACAATTTCCATTTTATTCGCTTCTATCTTAGAAATATCTAGAATACCATTGACGATTTCAAGCAAGTTTTGAGAAGCCATTACAATATCTTTCGCATCGTTTTTAGCGTTCTCTAAAGACTCTTCCTCTAAAATCGATTCACTAAATCCAACAATCGCATTTAATGGAGTACGAATCTCATGAGACATATTCGATAAGAAATCGGATTTGGCATGATTCGCTTTTTCTGCTGCTTCTTTAGCAAGATTGAGTCGTTTAATCATCTTCATATCCGGATTTTCAATCGTAATGGACATGATAATCGTAATAACAGCAAAAGAAGAACTGACAAGCATTAATCCTGGATTAAAGATTCTAAGAATCGCTACAATCGTCAAACAGACAATTAACGAAATAATTGGTAGAATCTTTTTGATCTTTAAATACTTTTGATTGATCATGATAGAAATTAAATCTACCACAAGTCCTATCATAATTGGTAAGTATAAGAAACTAACCGCCGTTCCATAGGAATAAACATAAGTACTATCGTGATAATACTCTAATTTACTCACACATATCAAACAAGCAAAGAACACAAATAATAGACTATAGATGATATAAAACCATCGATTATGCTTCGCTTGAATATGAGGATTTTTTTCAAATAAAGTGACTAAAGAATAGAACGTAAAAAGAAAAGTCCATAGTAAAATACAAAGCAAGAAACAACGATTGACGAGTTCATTGAGAACAGGAATTTGTTTCTCATATAAAACAGTAAAACAACAACCTAATTCTAATAATAATCCCAATAACGTATCCATCACTAAAAAAGCATAAATACGGTTTTCAATGTTCTTTGGTTTCTTCTTTGACCAATAAAAAAGAGAAATAATACTACAATAAACAAAACTAGTAATGATGATGGTAACACCAACTACCATGGAAATCACCTACCCTATAGTTTTATTATACAATAAAATAGCAAATTAAAATAGTAGAAATTTTTTTCTACTATTTCTTTTTAAACTTTTCGATAAGTTTTTTGTTCTCTTTGAACTTCTTCACGAATCTCATTTTCTAATTTTAACGTATCAATTTTGCCAACAGGAGTAAGAGAAAATTCAGAAATGAATTGAAATCTCTTTGGTTGGGCATATTCAGGAAGTTTACAATCACATAATACCCTTAGTTGATCTTCTATTTCACGATTCGATAACGAAGTCTGTTCCGGTACTTGAATATAAGCACAAGGTAGTTTTCCTTGACTATGTTCGATATCTGGCATACCAACTACTTTACAAGCTTTGACCAAGCCAGATTCCATAATGACTTTTTCAATTAAAGATGGGAATATTTTAAATCCATCATAACGGATAATTAATCGTTTGATGCGATCGACGATAAATAAGTTTCCATTTTCTGTCATATAACCGATATCCCCAGAGTGAATCCAAACTTTCCCATCTTCATGCGTACGCATAATATCTTTGGTAGCTTCTTCATTTTTGAAATATCCTAACATGACATTAGGCCCCGTGATACAAACCTCTCCTGGTTGATAATACGGTAATTCTTTTCCCGTCGTTTCATCAAAAATACCAATCGTAGTTTCCGTAAATGGAATACCGACACTACCGATTTCATTGTTCGCAACCACTGTTCCCGCAACTCCACCACAAACTTCGGTCATACCGTAGCCTTTGGTGATTGGATAGTTACATTTATGTTGTCTTAAAAATTCATTGGCATCTTGTTCTAACTGGATATCCATAGCATCTCCCCCAACGGTAGGAGCAATCATATACGATAAATCTTGATTTTTCAACTTTTTACTCTTAATAATAGTTCCCCAGTAAGACGGAACTCCTACCATATGAATAGGACGATATTTATCAATTAATAAATCAAATTTTTTTGGATCAAATTGAGGAATCAAAATAGTTTCCATACCAATCGTTAGTGGTAAATGTAATCCCATTCCTACTCCATAGGCAATAAATGGTGGCATAATGTCTAACCAATTATGCTGTCTTTGCATATCAATTCCCGTTAATACACTTTGATAAGCAACCGCATTAATGTTCTCATTAGAAAGTTGTACTCCCTTAGGAATTCCTGTTGTTCCTCCCGTATGAACAATGACTAATGGTTGATTTGGTTCAAAAACAGTTCGATTAATTCGATAAGGCTTCACTAGTCGCACAGATTTTTTTCCTATTTCATAAAATTCTTCCCATGACATAGGGGTATGTTGATAATGAGGTTTGTTTTTAGATTTTTCTATTTTATCTTTTAAACGATAGGCCATCTTCAATGGGAGTGGTAACGAATGAGAAGGAGAAACAGAAATAATTTTTTCCAATTTCGTCTCATCTGCAATCTTATCTATTTTTTCATAAGCCACATCGATGACAACGGCCATTTTAGACTCTGCTTCCTTTAAGTATTCAGCAATCCCCTCCGCACTCGTTCTTGGGTCAACCATATTCGCAATCGCACCAATTCTACTTAGGGCATAAAACATATAGACTGCTTCTGGTGTATTTGGCATCGAAATGGTAACAATATCTCCTCTTTGAATGCCCTGTTCTAGGAATGCTTTGGTTACATTATTAATGTTTTGAAATAATTCTCCAAAAGTTATTTTCCGTTGAAAGTAATTGAGAGCAATCTGGTCAATATGGTGTTGATTCCTTTGAAGTAAATATTCATATACCGTCATAGGTGGTAACGTATATAAAATGGCTTCTGCATCATAATATTTTAACCAAGGTTTATCAACGGTAGGATAACCAGTTGGGGGACCTTGTATCTCTCCAAGCGCAAGACTTCGCAAATACAAATCGCGTAATTTCTCTTCATTAACTTTTAAATTTCCAATCATAGTTCTTCTCCTTAACATGTGAGTTATTGTATCACAAAAAAGAAAGAGAATCAATCTTTCTTTTTAGAAATGTGAAATCGCAATCTAGATATTTTTGAGGAATCTGTAAACCAAAAAGAATTTATGGGAAAAATATAGATTTCAAATTCTTTTTTTGTTATAATCATACTAGAATTGAAGGAGGCTGTAAGATGGGACTCTTAGATCGTATGTTAAACAATGCGATGGGAAGCATGAGTCGTGCTGCTGGAAATGCCATTGGAAATGCTGTTGGTAATGCCGTTGGAAATATGGCTGGTGAAGGTATTAATTCTGTAACAACGGATATGAAGATTAAAAATGAAGAAAAGATGATGGATTTAGCAGAACGTCAAAAAGAAGAAAATCTTCCTATGAATTGTCCACATTGTGGAGCACCTACTAATAAGCATTTAGTATGTGAATATTGCCATTGCAAAGTTGTCGAATAAAAATATGAATAATCTTTCGATTATCCATATTTTTTTATGGCCTCTGGACGATAATCTTGGATATGCGCAATCTTCACCTTATCACTCTGCCATGTATTATCCCAAGGTCGAACATAGAATAAGGTATTCGGATACTTAGAAACGATTGATTGATATCCATGAACAATATGTTCACTAGGGATTCCTCTCATATACCCTAACCTATCATTGCTTAAGAAAGAATCATGACTTTCGACAAATTTGACCATCTTAGATGGATTTCTTCCATCATAATTTCCTAACACATTCATGTATTCAGCATACTCATCAATAATCTCTCTATGCTCTTCAAAAATCACTTCCCCGTATAAAAATAATCCATATTTTTTTAATCGATAAATAATATTTGGCCAAAAACGATATCCCTCACTGGGAAGACCAATCGATTTGGCAGCATCAAACCGAAATCCCCCTACACCGCAATCAATTAATTCATTTAAAAAATCAACAATCATATCTTCTACTTCAGGGTGATAGACATTTAATCCTGGTAGATTGATACAGCGATGAATAACTTCCGCTCGATTATTCCAATCGTAAACTCTTTCTCTTTCCCGCCAATAATCCTTCCTACTCTTTAATTTTTCCGATACTTTATCGTGAGGAGTCAAATCGTCCTCTTCCGATGCTCCCATGTGATTGATAACAACATCCGCGAATATTTGTAAGTCATGTTGATTAGCTTCTAGGCAGAGTTGTATCAAATCTTCCTTTGTTCCAAAATAATTACCGATTGCAAAATCAATAGGTTGGTAAGACATCCACCACTCCTTTACCCCATCTTCCTTTAATGGTTGAATAGGATTAATCTGAATCGCATCAAATCCCTGTTCTTTTACTTTTGCTAGCACGGGAATAATATCTAGCAAGCGCCAGTTAAAAAAATGTATAATTCTCATATTCTATCTCCTATTATCATTATAGCAAACTTATGATTCAAAAATAAAGGAAAAGTACTCATTTTCGTAACTTTTCCTTTTTTACCGTTATTGAATCACAACCAATCAATCAATCTTTTTAAGATAACTACTAGAAGTCGTTAATTCTGTTACAACTACTTTCATTTCCGTACCGGAAGCATGAATCATATAATGTCGATTGTTCTTCATTCCCAGATAAAGCATCACGTGTCCATCTTGATATAGTAAGCAAGGTTCTTTTCCCTTTAAAAGAGAAAGTTTTTCTTTGGTAGTCTTTTCTTTTAAAGAAGTGATGGTTCCTACACTACTCTTTTGACTAGAAGTATTTCGAGGAAACTGAATACCAAACGTACGATAGACATTCGCAACATAACTAGAACAATCTACTCCCTCATCCATACCTCCCCAGTGATAAGGAGTTCCTTGGTACTTCATAGCTTGTTGATACACATTCTGTTTGGTATAAGGAAGATATCCAACGTGAGCAGAAGATTGTGCTATCGACACTTCTTTTTTACCAACTTGTCCATTTGCCAATTTCACTGGAAGTATCACTCGATAATTTCCAGATTGTGTCCCCACATAAGGAAGTTGCACGCTCATATCTAAAAGAGTATCTCCCACTTTTATTTTCGGTTCTAGAATCACGACGAAAGAGTCATTCTTTTGAAAATAGCGATAATCCTCATCCGTTGCGATTGCGATATCCTGTTTTAGAACCCATCCCACATAGAAAGGTGTCATTACAAAATACCACTCATGATCTTTACTTTCGTGGAGAATGAGAAGTGGCGTATTCACATGAAGTTCACTCTCTTGCAGATTATCAAAGTCTGTAGCGCCTTTTTCATCAAAGAAATGAAGAGAAGTCGGAAATGATTTTAAATTGGTCCGTTTCACAACAATTCCCCTTTGTAAGGATTTTTGATCAGTTACCTTCTCTCGATTTTGATTTTCTAAAATGGTATCTAAATCCTTATTCGTAATTGCTGTTTTACCACGATACTGGGGAAGTTTCGGAAGAGTATAATCATTCATATAATCTAAAATTTGCTTCTTCGACAAAGAGGTAGTCCTTTCTACATCATAGGCTTGATTTGTACGACTACGAATTTTTTGGTTATAACTTTCAATTTCCTGTTCTGTTAGTAGTAACGTAGTATCAGAAGCAATCGAAAACTCTTGATTCGAAGATGGTTTTTCTTGATTGGTAGAAGAATTCGTCGATGGTTTCGATGGCTCTTTATTCGTATTGGAATTGGTATTAGAATTTTGGGTAGTATCTGGTTCCGTAGAAATAGGTACTTTTTCCAATACTAATTCTTTTTTCAATAATTCCTCTATCGTTACTTTTTCCTTTTCTAATGCTTCTCGTAAACGATAACGCTCACCATTAGAAAACTCAATATAAATATTCTCACTCTTCTGACAAGGTAAATAGTAAATCCACTCTTCATCCCGTGCGATTTCCTCTAATCCTTCTGGGCAGTCTTTAGAGGTATCCACTATTTGAAAAGAAAGCGGTTCCTCCCTTTTTTTAGAAGACTGTTCCTCACGAATGGTTCCATAAGTGATAAAGAGGTCAACACTACAACAAACGACAGTCCAAAACACTATCTCTATTATATAATATCTTCTTTTTTTCTCCATCAATGTTCCTCAGTTCTTTCTATTCCAGTCGTCTCAATAAATTTTACTAATTGGTGATAAAAATAAATATTTCCTAAAATAAAACTCACTAAAATAAATCCCAACCAAACGAATAACCAACCTGCTAAAAAAGAGCATAGCATGGGTTCTAATACGCAACAAACGACACTCACAATCCAGCTTGCTAAACTGATGAAAAAAACACTGTAAGATAGACAAAAGACAATTCTTCCATAGACACATTTTCCGAATGCTCTCATGGCTGTTTTCCATTCTCGATTCGTAAACGTATAGATATTCATCCTACCACCTGTATTATAAGTAAGACATAAAAAGAATCAGAAGTCAAGGACCAAAAGAAATTTTTAGAAAAAAAGAAAAGTATTTTGTCAATACTTTTCAGAACGAGTTACCAATTTAGAAATCATCATCGTACTTGGAATATCCCCTACAGCATTTAAAGCAGTTGCTGGAGAATCTACTAACCATCCGATGGTAGCGATAATCGGAAAGGCAGAAAGCGGAAAATCGTATAACGTAACGATTAATAGTTCCCCTATCAAACCACCACCAGGAATACCAGACATGACAACACCACTTAAAACCGCAATGACGATAGCTACTAAAATAGTAGAAATACTAGTAAAGTTTCTTCCAAAAATACTAAATAAAAAAGCTATTTTCAGAATGGATGCCATACTCGATCCTTCCATATGCATCGTAGCACCAATCGGAAGAGTAACCTCCCTTACATCCTTCTCTACTCCTATAGCGGCAGTAGCTTCTAAATTCGCTGGTAATGTCGCTAGTGAAGAACAAGTTCCTAAGGCCGTTGCTGTTGGTAAAAACATTCTTTTTAAAGTTGAACGAATACTTCCTCTTCCTCGCGCCATAGCAATATAGATTGGATAAAAAATAAAGTAGTATAAAACAGCCATCACAATATAAAAAACCATACTCTTCGCATATTCGCCAATGATAGCAGGACCATAATCATGGGTTAAAACAGCAAAATAAGCAAATAAACCAATCGGTGCATAATACATAATGATAGTAATCATCTTCATAAAGGCTTTCGCACAAACCTCTAATGTCTTTCGTACAGGATTTGCTTCTTCTCCTAATAAATTGATACTAAGTCCAAATAAGATGGTGAAGATAATTAATGGAAACATATGACTTTTATTGAGTAAGTCTTGAAATTCCCCTACAGTAAACATATTGACAATACTACTTCCTAAATCTACTTCATTTTTTACTCCTTCCACTAAATCGATACTAGCATGTCCGACAGGGTCTACAATCCAAACTCCAATCAACATAAAGATACAAGCTAGAAAACTGGTGATTCCAAAGACAACCAACATGTATCCAAAAATTTTTCCTAATCTCTTACGACTCGACATATTCGCAATACTACTCGCAATTGTAAAGAAGACCAAAGGAACTACAATCGTAAATAGTAAATTCACAAATACTTGACCAAATGGTGATAAAAAGGAAATCGTCTTATCACTGATAAAAGCTCCTGTTATCATTCCTAAAAATATAGAAATTAATAAAAGAAGTGAAAAACGATAGTTTTTCCAAAATGTTTTCAAACTCATTACATACCTCCCAATACAATGTATGTTTCTGACTAGAAAACATGAAAAAAAGGTTTCAAAAAACCTTATTCATCGACATATTCAATAGAAGTAAATAGATAACTACCATCTTTCTGTTTTGTAAAAATATAACGATATTTATCCATATAATTCAAATAATCTTTTACATTCTCTTCCGTAATGACCACTTCTACACTCGTATTATGAACAGTACGAGTCTGTAAATTTTCTGGATCCGCATAATCGGTATAAGCGATATACTCATAGATATATAAATCTGTTTCATTATTGACTACTTCTTTATAAGCAATCTTCTGTTCTGTACTTTCTGTTTTCTTCTTCACATCCCATAGTTCATACCGTTCATGTGCCTCATCATATACATAACGAGAATTATTTAAAGTAATCGTCTTATGATTGATAGGAATATCTCCAAAGAGTTCTTTCATAGATTCCTCTAAAGCAGATACCATCACATATTTTCCTTTATAATAGTAATTGCCATTCGCATTCGCTACGGCTTCTTTTAAACTCCAACTACCATCATTCATAATATATTTAGAATCTATATTTTTAAATCCCAAATACAATTTTACTTCATCAGACATATCCGCTAATGATAACGTTTCATTTAAATATTCACGGTCCGCTACGGTCATGACACTTTCCTCTTCTAAAGAAAGAGCAAAAACTTCATATAACTCACTAGAAATACGAGCAATTTTCTCTTCTTCCGTCTCTTCTTGTACATTGGATGTTTCCTGCTTTTCTTTCTTTAGCATAGGGGCAATAACAACCTGATAAATCACAAACGCAATCATTAAAACTAATAACAAAATTAATCCTAATTGTCCATTCTTTCCTTTTGACTGTTCCATAACTATCTCCTATTCTATTATTTCTACTATCATGTTATCACAAAACCCAAAAAAAGCCAATACATGGCTTTTAAAATTTCTAGAGTTGACAAATTTAATAAGGAAAAATAATCCAAGTCGGTTGAAATAAAATAAAAAGTCCAAGTACTAGAAGAAGACATCCATCGAGAACTGTCATACAAGGTACAAACTTTTTAGGAAATTCTATATTTTTCCCCTTACGAAGCATTTTCCCATAACATAGAAATGGTGGGATTAAAAAAGAAATGACATAACTTGCGAGCATGATAAGAGAGATTCCTATTTTCTCAAAACTCATACGAACGATTTGAGCATAGAACAAACTAATACCATATTGTTCTATGACTAGAAGACCTCCCACTAATAAAATAAGGATTAAAAAATCTGGAAGGGAAACATCCTTAGAACCCAATCGATCCATTTGTCGAATCACTAAGAGACGACTTCTTTTTTTACCACTTTTCTTCCGTACTACCGAACTAATCTTTAGAATTCCTAATCCCAAAGCAATCATGGCGATGAAAACATAGAAAACAGGAATGGAAAACACAGTTCCTATGCCATACCAAAGAAGCATCCCAAGCATCGCTAAAACACCGCTTCCTAATAGAAATAAACTTCCTAAAACACCCGTATTTTTAGACTCTTTTTTCCTACCTAAAGTCATTATGAAAAATGCGAATGTCCAAAGAAAGAATGGGTTAAAACCACTAATGAGACCTAATACAATTCCTAACATAGGAACACTAATCATCGAATAATTGCGCAAATCCGCCTCTTGTTTTACCTTAGATACTACATCAACATAATCTTCTCTCACGATATCCTCTTGACATTGCTTCTTAATTTTCTCTTGAATATCTTTATTATAACCAATAAAATATTCGTCTCCAATCACCGTGAGTGGCACATATTTATTCTTGATTCCAAACTTCTTTCGTACCTTACCAACCAATTGTTTATTCTCAGTCACTTCATACTTCTCTACTTGAATATAAGAAGAAGATTTCACAAACTCCTCTAACCATTCTTGTTCTTCCTCACAATGTGAACATCCTTCTCGATGGAAAAAGTAAATAGTGATGGGATGATTGGAATTTGGTTCATCGGTAGACACTATCCCCTTTACACTACTGGGAATGAAAACCAATAACAACAAAAATACAACATATTTTTTCATAACTACCTAACTTCCTAATGACTTCTTAACTGAATTAATCTTTGATAACACTCATCAAATGCCTCTTCTAATTTCTCTAGTTCTTCCTTAGTTGTCAAATAGGAAATACTAATCCGAAGACTAGAAGAAGCAAACTCTTTATTTTTGGTAACGGCTAAAACAGATTCTGATTGTGCCTGTTGAGAAGAACAAGCACTCTTCGTAGAAATAAAAACATCCTTCTCTTCTAACGCATGTAACATGGTTTCTGGCTTTACTCCTACTACACTAATATTTAAAATATGGGGAATCGCATCTTTCGGACTATTGATATGAACCGATTCATACTTTTCAAAAAAACTTCTCAAAATCTGATTCATTTCTAAAACTCTTTCATACTTCTTATCCAAATCTGTTGTCGCAAGACGTAAAGCTTTCGCCATCGAAACAATCAGTGGGAGCGCTGGTGTGCCACTACGATACTTCGTCGTACTCTTTCCTCCATAAATCATTGGGGTTAACTCCATATGTTCCTTTTTTACTAACACACCAATTCCCTTTAATCCATAAAACTTATGAGCGGCAAAAGAAGCAAGATCTACATTCTCTAAGGAGATGGCAACCTTACCAACCGCCTGTGTCATATCCACATGAAAATAACACTTCGGATACTGTTTCAAGAACATTCCCATTTCTTCTATCGGTTGACGAATACCTAACTCACTATTCACCGCACAAATACTCACTAAAATGGTATCCTCACGTATCAAACTTTTCAAACTTTCTATATCTACCTTACCAGAATCATCTAAGTGAACAGCACTAACCTCATAGCCTTCCTCTATCAATGCTTTCATAGGTTCCCTTACCGAAGAATGTTCCAAATCCGTAGTAATAATATGACGTCCTCTATTGCAATAGCGATGAGCAACTCCTAAAATAGCTAAATTATTTGCTTCACTAGAACCACTCGTATAAATAATCTCATCCTCTTTTACACCCATAATGGAAGCAATTTGATGAGTCGACTTCTCTATCATATGATTGGCTTCTACTCCTAACCGATGAAGAGAATTAGGATTTCCAGGAAACCTCCTTGCTGCTTCACAAAAACTATTTAATACCTCTTCATTGACTGGAGTAGTCGCACTATAATCTAAATAAACCATTCTATCACCTTTTTCTTATTATAACATAATCCTTATTTTAAAAATAAAAATTGTACGAATCGTACAATCTTTATGCTTTTTTAGACTTTTTCTTTACCACAATCACAACAATGGCAGCGATAGCAATAATAGCAACTACAATTGCTGCAACAAATACGAAACTAGATCCTTCTTTCGGTTGCTCATAGATACCCTCATTTTCTTGAATACACTTTTGGATATCTCCATTAGTTTGTATTGTCTCAATTAAATCACAATGTTCATCCCTATCTAAATAAGCTTGAATTCCTTTTTCTAATTCTTTCTCATTTCCCTTAAAGTAATTCGTTCCAATAATCACCAAAGGTAATTTCTTATTCTTAATTTCTAAGTTTTCTTTTACTTGATCAAGTAACTCTTGATTTTCTGCACTATCCATTTCATAAACAACAACACGGGCAGTTTTTTCTTTTAAATCTTCTAGATATTGAACGGTTTCATTACACGACTTGCAAGAATCACTCGTAAAAATATATACATTAATATTATCTGGAGCAGCAGAACCCCAAACAACTGCATTCACCATAATAGGTAATGATAAAATCATGATTAATAAAGTAACTGCTAACTTCTTCATAAAAACCTCCTATAGGTAATTATAACATATCCAATAGAATAATTCTATGAATTTTTATCGTTACACTATTCAATATGATTGAAACACAAAAAATAGTATGAATCAATCATACTATTTTTCAATTGCAAACTTACTCTTCAAAAGTTACTTCAGTCAAATCAAGTGTATATGTAGTTGGTTCATATACCGTTTTCTCACCGTCGTAGTCAACAACAATTGTAACTTCTTTTGGAGAATCTTTAGTGATAACAGAATTAACTGTTAAGAACTTACCATCACTACCAGTATCAAAAGCAGATTGTGTATGTTTTGTTGATCCGATAGTTATTGTAATATCTTCATACTTCTTATCAAAAGCAAGGAAATAAATTAAATGATATTCTGATGCATCACCTTTTGTTACCTTTTTAGATTGACCGGTAACCTTTATACGATGATCTTCGCCTTCTTCAAAAGCAAATGTATCATTATATTTATAGTCTGTATATCCTTTTTTAACCATCCAAGCTTCAAAACTAGCCTTAGATGATTCAGGAAGTGCTTTCACAGTCATGTCATCTGACAAGAACGTAACACCAGAATAATCTACTGTTATTTTATATGGTTCATATTCCGTTCCTTCCCCATCCAAATCGACAGTTATTTCAGCAGTTTTACTATCACCATTTGGCCAAATTTGGAATAATACACCAATCTCGTCTTCGGTATCAAAATTGTCGTAAGTTGCTAGATTCTTATTTCTTGGCATTTGAATCGTAATATCTTTATATATTGCATCAAATTTTAATGAGAATGGAACATAATATCCAGAAGTCTCTCCACCCCATCCCGTAACTTTTGTATTTCTAGCAGCTTTACCAGAGATGGTAATCGTATTTTCACTATAAGATACCGTTACGTTCTGATCCTTTGGTTCCTCATAATTATAACTATCTTTGATACCTTGGGCAGCTTCTTTAGCCATTTCCGTTGGAATTGAATCATGTCCATCTGGTTTCTTTTGTACGGTAATATCTTCAGCAAAAGTTAATCTAATTTCATAAGGTAAGTATACAGCTCCAGGTTCTAAAGCAATACCTGCAACACCATCTTGAGGATTATTACTAAATCCATCTAAGTCAACATAAGCAACAATGTCATCAATAGAACCGTCCTCGTTAACTTTGATACTGTGAAGAATAGAAAGGTCTTCCTTAGCAGTTGGCTTAACTATTTTCCAACCGTCAACACATTCGCTACCACTTGTACACTGTAATTTTACTTCAGCATTACCTTCTGTATTAGCATCTTTTAACTGAATCGTATAAATCATATAGTTTCCAGTAACATCTTCTCCAGTGAAAGCACTACTTGAAATGTTTTCTACATAAGGAATAGTACCAGAAATAACATTGTTTTCAATTGTTGTTAATTTTAATGCTTCCTCTGGGAATCCCCAACCTTTAAAAGTTTCTTTATCAGTACTATCTATACTATCAGCACTCACTGCTACAGAAACAGCGGAATTTTTACCTAATTCCAAAGCGCCATAATTAAATGTATAAGTCTTATCTGGTTCTCCATCACCATCTAAATCAACAGTAACTGTAAATGATTTATCTCCATCGCCTGGATTTAATTTATGAAGAACAACGATACCACTTACACCATTTTTATCTTGGAAATCATAATCTTCATAAGGAATTTTTTTCGTTGTATCTGGACCAGTTGGAATCGTAATAGAACTTGAAGCAGCATCACCGCTAATTTCAATTACATATTGGAAATAATATCCATCAACTCCTGCTTGTCCTGCACCATTAAACTTATATTCTTTATTAACTAGTTCACCAGTTAAAGTAATAGTATCTCCTTCAACAGCAATATCTAACGTTTCTTGATTTCCTTCGAACTCAAAAGTTTCCATAACACTAGCATAAGTTTCTTTGTTTTCTGTTTTACCTGTAGCACTTACTTCTGCTTCTGGTTTTTCTAAGAAAACCGCTTTAGAATAATCAAATACATAATCTGTTGGTGCATAATTCGTATCATCACCATCTAAATCAATAGTAATCGTAAATGTTTTATCCTGATCATCTGGTGATACTGCGAATAAAAGTGCAATAATATTTTTGTCTCCGTTATCAGCTACATCTTTAAAAGCAGCAGTCTTTGTCTTACCATGCTTTGATATAGTGATTGTTGCAGTTTGAGCAAAATTTTTATCAATTTCAAAAGCAACTGGAATGTAATAATTTGTTAATTCATCCTTTTCAGTACTAAATGTTACTTCCGGATTATAATGAATGTTTCCTGTAATACTATAATGCTTACTAGAACTTTCATCAATTGTCAAGAAATCATTCGTATCAATTTTAAAATTCTTTGAATATACATCTTTTAGAGTTTGATCTACATCACTGATTTTACCCATTGATACTTGCGCTACAAACTCAATATCTGAATAATCAAATACATAGCAAGTTGGTTCGTATGTTGTTCCATCTCCATCAAAATCTACCCAAATTTCAAATGTTTTCTCAGCAGCATCTTTATCAATGTTGTAAACAGCATAATTTTTCTTGTCATGGGTCATTTGATGACTAGGATTAACCCCAAACCACCATTTTGCTTGACCATCATATTCTTCAGGGATTACTACTTCAAAAGCAACATAATATCCTGTTTGTTTGTCTTTCGCCCAGTTATCTAAGTCTTCAATATGATGAACTGTACCAGATAACTTAATGGTTCTAGGGTCATCCTTACTTGGTACAGCTGCGATATTTTCTTGACTATCAAGAACAACATCATAGTTATACTTTTTTAAATCCTCTACCATTTGTTCAGAAGTTTCAACACTTACAGATAATGAGGAATCAAGTTGAATTGGATTATAATCCACATAGGAAACATTGAATGTTGAACTCTCTGTAATTTTTGTTGTTCCTACTTTATTATCTTCAATGGTAAATCCTGTTGTTTCTCCATCATCATTAAATTCTCCATCAAGGAAGTGAATGGTCATTTTACCAAAAATAGCATCTTGGTCTGTATGTCCATCAACTGCTTCATCGACTTTGATTGTTCTTGCTGCTAACATATAGTCTTGTGGCAATAATGTATGAGCAGAAGTAAATACATACTCTCCAATGACATAAGCACTTTCAGCATCTGGTTCATATTTTAAAATTATTTTTTCTAATTCTTCATATGACAATTCCATAGCAAAGGTTGGTACGATTGCTATAAAGAATGTTGCGACCGCTAACAGCAATAATTTGCTTGTTTTCTTTATCATATTCTTTTCCTTTCTATATTTTAGATTTGCAAAGAATGATGAATAAAATTACTATCACCATTCTTCACAAAATCCTTTTTGTTATTTTTTATTATATATTTTTACTTGTATATTTTATATTAGTGACTTTTACTGTACTTCCATCTTTAAGATTAATAGTCGCCGTCTTTTTAGATGTATCTACATATTTAACATCCACTTTGTTAGATTGTTTAAATGGTCTTGTATTTCCATTATAGGTAATACTTGTATATTCTTCAAACTGTTTACCATCTTTTGTAACGTATATTTCGTACTGATTAATATTACCTAACGCATCTTTTAAGGCTGTAAAAGTAATTGTGTAAGTAGATGGTTTTTCTTTAACAGTAATTTTGAATGTAGCTGTTTTTTGACCATCATCCGTTGTTACGGTAATAGTAGCAGTTCCTGGTGCTAAAGCCTTAATGTTACCTTTAGAATCTACAGAAACGATATCATTGTGATTACTTTTCCATGTTACTTTCTTATTGGTAGCATTGCTTGGTTTAATAGTAGCTTTTAAAGTACCTTTATCTCCAACAGTCATAGTACTCTTACCACCACTAATAGATACGCCTGTTACTGGTTGATTTTTAACAGTTACTTTAATTTCTGCTGTATAACCACCATCAGCTGTTTTAACAGTAATAGTAACAGTTCCTTCTTTCTTACCAGTTACAACACCTTTGCTATTAACACTTGCAATAGAAGTATCACTACTCGTCCATGTTAAGGTTTTATTCGTTGCATCACTTGGTTTAATAGTAGCTTTTAAGGTTGCAGTATAGCCAGTGGCTACTTCTATAGAGGTTCCAGATAAGCTAACTCCAGTTACGGCTACAACTCCTTTTTGAACTTTAACAGTACAAGTGGCTGTATATCCTCCATCTTCGGTAGTTACAGTAATTGTAGCAGTTCCTGCTTTTACAGCAGTAATATTACCATTTTCATCAACTGTTACAATTCCCTCATCGCTTGAAGTCCATGTTAATGATTTGTTTTTTGCATCCTCAGGGGATACCGTTGCAATTAATGTTGCTGTATTACCTGGCTCTAAAGCAATCTCCTCTTGATTTAAAGTCACACCATCAACAGCAGCATTGGCTGCTTCCGTCCATCTAGCATCCAACTTCATATCTTTGGTTACTTTGGTACTAAAATCAAATTTCTCATCATTATAATACCAACCATCAAAGACATAACCTTCTTTTGTTGGATCAGCTGGTTTTGTAATTGTTCCGTCTTTCTTTACTTTTAACGTACTTACTGGAGAACCACCATTCGTATCAAATGTAATTTCATAAGTTGCCGTGTTTCCGCAGCTTCTTAATAGTAAAACAACAATAACCGCGATAACAATAAGAGCAAGAATAATTTTTCCAACTAGAGAACCAGTTCCTTCCTCATCTTCCTCTAAATCGTCATCATCATCTTTTTTCTTGGAAGATTTCTTTTCTTTTTTCTCTTCAGGTTCTTCATCGTCTTCTTTATCTTCTTTGTCTTCTTTTTCTTTTGACTCTTTCTTGTCATCCTCTTTTTTGTCTTCTTTTTCTGTCTCATCTAGTTCCATATCTTCCTCAAGGTCAGATACTTCATCTAGTTCAACATCTTTTTTGTTTTCTTCCTCCATACTACCTTCCTTTCTTTATTCTTTTGGCTTCTATCATTAACGCATAGACATGTCACACTTAACATTCCTACCTTATTGTGACAACAACAGTTTATCACAAATGTGGTTTTTCGTCAATGGATATTCTGCCTAATAATCACTATTTGTAAACATTTGTCGATATCCTTGAAAAGGAAAAAAATCCATTGTCAAGAAATCCCTCCTGCTCCATAGTAATCATTATCATACTAAGAAAGTATATGCTTAGGAAGTTTGAATAATAACGCCACCTTTTGCCCAATGAGCCTCTAATTTCATATCTTCTGTTATTTCTAAGCTGAAATCAAATGGTTCATCCTTGTAGTACCAACCTACAAAACGATATCCTTCCTTAACAGGATTCTCTGGTTGTTCTACTTTTCCATTCTTACCCACCTTAATAGAAAAGTTTTCACTACCATTGTCTGCATAAAAGGTAACCGTATATTCCTTGCTAGCACAAGCTTTTACCAATAGTAGAATGGCAATAGCAACGATTAATAAGGTAACAATCGTAACAGCCAAAATGCCTTTATGGAACAAATTCTTTTCTTTTGGCTCCTCTACCTTTGATGGAACCTCTTTTTTGGACTCTATCGGTTTCTTATCGGTCTTGGTCTTTTTCTTGGTCATACTCTCCCCCCTTCCATTTTTGCTTGTGTTAGTATCATTGTAACATAAATAATTAGAAAAGTGCAAGAGATGGCCAGAAAACAAAAAATGGCACCTAACGGTTGCCATCTATCTTTTGCCATCGTGCTACTAATTGGATATTTTCTTTTATTGGAGTATGAAAATCAAATAACTCCTCTTGATAATACCACCCTAAAAAGAGATATCCCTCTCTTACGGGATTACTTGGCTTTTGGGCAGTTTCTTCTTTCTGTACTTTTTGGGAAGGAACTTTGGTTCCACCTACTGAATCAAAATGAACCGTATACTTTTGAATGGATTGATGTTGCCAAAGCAACCAAGCAATCATTCCTAGAATGACAACTGCCCCCAAACTCTTTCCTGCGATTTTACACCATTCTTTTTTCATGTTCTCACCACTATATTGTATTTCCCATTCTGTTATTTATTATAGGATAGGAAAGATTGTTAGTCAAGGAATATTTGGTACTTCCCTATCATAGAGTAAATTAGGTGATAACATGATTAAATGGAAAACGTTGGGTATTCATATCTTGCTATCGATAGCGATTTTTATCATCGGTGGTTTTCTCATTACCATTCTCAGTTATCTTGATGTCTTAAAAGGTACTAGTCTTACCATTAGTAAATTTTTTATTTCTTTTCTTTCTATGATCGTAGGTTCTTATCTACAAGGAAAATCCTGTCATCAAAAAGGTTTTCTAGCTGGTCTAGAACTAGGTGGAATACTCGTCTTTCTTCTCTTTCTTTTCAACTATGCTTTTTACCAAATGTTTGCTATCAAAAATTTAGGCTACTACGGAATCTTACTAGTCCTTTCCATGGTAGGAGGAATGATTGGTATTTCTAGAAAAAAAGAAAAGAAATAATCATTTATTCCTTTTTTCCCTTAATAATCGTTACTTCTTTCGTAAAAAGAGGATTGAGTCTTGAAAGGGTATGACACTGTGAAACTTTCGTAACTCCAGTAGATATAATAATCGTATGACCATCCCTTACCTTTTTTCCATATGCTAAAGATGGAAAAACAGTATGAAAAGGTCCAATGAGTCCTCTTCCTTTCGCAAGCGGTCTAAGAATGGTAGGCATCATTCCTCCATGCATATGACCACAAAGTATTAACGGTACTGTTTTTAAAAGCATAGTCTTATCAAAAACATCAGTATTCCGAAAAGGAATCGGGGTATGGCAAAGAAGAATATTATATTTCTTATCCAGAAAAGGCTCTGGAAAAATACGATTTACATATTTGATAAAGTAAGAAGTATTTTCATGATAATGATAATAATAATCGACTGGTAAAGTGACTCCTATAAAACGGATTAGTCCATCGACAAAAGAATCATTATCTAATACATGAACATTCCGTAATTTTTGCAAGTTCTGATAGAACTCTTCTGGAAAGCCATAAACCTTTCCACTTTTTTCTTTCACCAACTCATGATTACCAATTCCTATCACTACTTTCGATAGTTTCCCTAATGACTTGATATATTGTAATAACCACTCTTCATCAGAAACAGTACCACAATCTAGCAAATCTCCGGCAATACATAGATAATCATATTCTGTTGTTTCTAACATTCGATAGAGTTCTCTTAAAGTATTCTTTTCTTTCTCATCCCAATAATGGATATCAGAAAGTAAGAGAATTGTCTTATCCATTCCTTCTACTTCGTACTTCTTTACCTCTATTCTCCCCATATCTTATCCCCCTAAATAACTTTTTAAAAATTCCTCCCGATATTCCATCAATGTCTGATTACGAATGGCTTCTCGCAATTCTTCTACTAAACGAATTAAAAAGCGAATATTGTGAATCGATAATAATCTTGCTCCAAAAGTTTCATTGGCTACGATTAAATGTCTAATATATGCTCTCGTATAATGCTTACAAGCATAACAATCACAAGATTCTTCAATAGGAGTAAAATCTTCCTTATACTTCGCATTTTTTAAGTTCATCTTACCATGTCTTGTAAAAGCATTTCCATGACGAGCAATTCTCGTAGGTAACACACAATCAAACATATCGATTCCACGAATCACTCCTTCAATAATATCAACTGGTTCTCCTACTCCCATCAAATATCTAGGCTTATCTTCTGGAAGATAAGGAATAGAATAATCGATGGCACGATACATATCCTCTTTTGATTCATCATCGTTGGCAACCCCACCAATACTATAACCATCAAAATTCATCTTTACAGTCTCTATCGCAGAATATTTTCGTAAATCTTCATAAGGACCTCCCTGTACAATTCCAAACAAGGATTGATTTTCATTTCTATGAACATCTAATCCTCTTTTAGCCCAACGAAGAGTACGTTCTACACTATTCTTTAAATACTGGTAATCTGCGCTAGCAGGAGGACATTCATCAAAAGACATCGCTATATCACTATCTAATTGATTTTGAATATGAATCGAAAGTTCCGGAGTCAAGAATAGTTTCTTTCCATCCAAATGACTTTTAAAATGAACCCCTTCTTCCACAATATCTTTCTTTTTATTTTTCGCTAAGCTAAATACTTGATATCCTCCACTATCCGTAAGAATTGGTCCGTCATAATTCATAAAAGTATGAAGACCTCCTGCTTGATGAACAATATCCTCTCCAGGTCTTAACCACAAGTGATACGTATTGGATAATATGACCGCACTCCCCATCTCTTTTAACTCTTCTGGACTTAATGTCTTTACCGTTGCCTGTGTGCCAACTGGCATAAACATCGGCGTTTCAAATGTACCATGATTCGTTACCAATTTTCCAACTCTTGCTTTTCCATAGGTACCTTCTAGTTCATAACGGATTTTCATATTACCACTCCCTTATTGCATTATACTATAATTTAGGGTCAATTACTATTCTTTTTTGGCAATTCCATTTTTTTCGCATTTCATATTTTTCAATGAAATAGGGATCACTACTATTGATAATATCGATACCAAGGGCATCGGCTAACAAAAGAACTTGTTTTAATTTCTTTAAAGTGACACTATCTTTGTCTTTTTCAATATGTTCTAAAGGAATACCTATTCCTATACACTCCGTTAACGGAAGTGCTCCTTTGAATTGCCACTCATCAAACAGTAAACTAATTCTCTCATCTGGGTATTTCTGAAGTAATTCATAAAAAGCAGATATCGTAGATAAAAAATCACAGTTCATCGTTTTTTCAGCTCGGATAGTATCGCGAAAGATAAAACAAAACTCATCATAAATATAGTTGGTATAAGCCGTTGCTTCTCCTCTTCGTCTTCTATATTCTCGGTTCTTTTCTTTCCGACATAAACTGATATACTCCATACCATTAAAGCCATACTTATTGGTACTATTTAATTGACCTTTCGTCTTCACTCTCCCATCGTGTAAGATTGAAAGGACGGTATCTAGAATATCCTCTAAAAAGACTCCCCGTACTCCATGATAAAAATACTTACTCATAACGATATTTCTTTCCTTTCAAAGCATACTGCTTTTCATATTCTTCGACAAAATGTGGACGACTACTATCGACTAAATCAAGTCCTAAAGCATTCGCTACTTCTAATAACTCTTTTAGCGCTAATAAATGGGTTCGATCTAGATGATGAGAAATTTCTTCTAAAATCCACTTGGTTGGTAACCCAACTCCAACCCAGTACTCACTTGGAATCTCATCTTTCACTTGCCATTCATCTGCTACATCACTATATCGCTCATAACGATGCGTATCTAAAAAGGCCTTTAAATCGGATTGCGATAAATCTCTTCCTCCTGGTAAATAATTGGTCTTAGTAGCAGGAGTATTCTGAGAGAGAATCATACAAAAATGATTTTGAATCCAAATTGGGAAAGAGGAATCTTTTTTGACCATATCCTTTGGATTCCATTTACACACACTAACGTAATCCAAACCATTAAATCCTCCCTCACTCGCATATTGAAGTAATCGTTTCGATTGGATAGATTCTGACTTTAAAATGCGAAGCATCGTCATAATTCCATCCGCCCCCTCTTGGATACCATGATAATAAAATTGTTCCATCCTAATCCCCCTTATATGTTTTCGCAATTTTCTTTAATACTTTTGTTCCATTCACATTTTTATGAACCTTTTTAGCCCATTCATATTTCTCAACATAACCAAATGCACTACTATCGACAAGATCCAGTCCTAAAGCCTCTGCCATAGCCAGAACTTCCCGAAATTTTTCCCAATCCTCTTTCGATTCCAAATAATCATTTAGATGTTTAATAGGTATGCCAAAAGCAATCACTTCTGAAAAAGGAATAGACCCATATACTTGAAACTCATCATACATATCGCTAATTCTCTCCATTGGATACTTTTCTTTCAATATTTTATAATACTCTATATTCTCCGAATACTGTTCCACTGTAATCGTTGACGTTGAAACAACTTTCATGCAATCTCTCATCATAAAACAAAAATGATTTCTCACAAACCCATAATAAGCAGAACAATAAGAGGCAAAAAAATGAGAGAAAACGGGCATCTTCCGACAAACACTCACATAATATTTTCCATTGAATCCATAATCTCGTTCATAGTTTAATTTATCTTTTGTCTTAATTTCTTGGTCGACAAAAATTTGATAGAGTTTATCAATGACTCTACCGGCTTGTGTAGGACGCACTCCATGTAAATAACATTTACTATGTCCCCAAAAATAACTCACTAGTCTTACCCCCTATTTTTTATTTTACTTTTATTTTTCTTGAACCCTTTTTCATAATGTTCCTCAAAATTTTTCGCACTACTATCCACAATCTCTAATCTTAATGACTCTGTAAGTCTTTGAATCGTCTCTAATATTTCTCGTTCTTCGATAGAGCCAACCTCTTGAATTCTTTTCATTTCTAGACTAGGAATACCGATTGCCATCATCTGATCAAGAGAGATTTCTCCTAGTACTCGGTAGCAGTCTAATGGTAGTTCTTCGACATCTGATTCTAGTGGTAAAATAGGAATCATATCTGATAAAATGAAACAATACTTTCCCTGAATATACTGATCAAAAGCATTGTTTGAATTTTTTTTCGATGGAGACTCCTTTTGACAAATTGAAATATAATTCTTCCCACATGAAGAGCCCTTTTTATTACGGTTTAATAATTGTTCACTTTTAATTCCACCTGTTGTCAATATCTGATAAACCGTCTCTAACTCCTCATCATTTTGAATTCCATAATAATAACACTTATTCATATTTCTTGACCTTCCTAGCTCGTTTATCCGTTCGACTCTCATATCGTTCGGCAAAATTTGGTTGACTACTATCCACAATATCGATATGAAGAGAATGAGCCATCTTGATGATTTTTAAAAGTCGATAAAAGTCTTTCCTTTGTTTCACTAATCCATCCCGAAAAATTTGTCTTACCGGTAAACCAATGCCCACGACAGAAGAAAGAGGAATATCCCCTTTTACCTGCCACTCATCTACTAAATCACTACAACGATTTTCGGATAGAGAACTTACTTCTTTCAATAATTTTAAGTGTTGTTCAATAGATAGATGACTCCCTAACGTAATCGTCTTAATAGCCGGTAAATTTTCCTCTAAAATTAAACAAAATCGATTTTGAATAAACCACCGATAAGCTTGTTCTCCCGATACCCCTTCTTCTAATTTTTGACAGACACTGACATAATAAATACCATTATATCCCCCATAAGGTTTATACTGTTCTTTCCATAGATGTTTTCGGCACTTAATCGCACCCTCTTTAAAAATACCATACATCACAGATAAGCCCTTTGTATTATCCGTAATTCCATGATAGTAATACTTACTCATCTAAATTCCTCTTTCCACGAGAAATCTGATATACTTTCTCTTTTCCTGTTTCTTTTAGACTCTCATATTGGTCGACAAAGTGAAAATCACTAGTATCCACAACATCCCATTCTTTTTCTTGGGCAGCATTCAATAATTGCATAAGAGAATCTTGAATCTCTTCTTCTTGACGAGTCTCTATTTCCGTAGTGGGAATACCAATTCCTACTATCTTAGAAAGAGGAATTTCTCCTTTCACTTGATACTCATCAAACATATCACTATACCGCTCATCTAGATCGTGAAAACAATGTTGAACAAAGTCCTGAATACTTTGAAAATGAAAAACAGAAACCAACTCAGGCGTAATTGCTTTTACATTCTCTGAAATAATAAAACAAAAATGATTATGAATATACCAACTGTAAGCAGATAAATACCCCTCTTGAATACGTCTTTGATATTCTCCATCCGTTTTTTTCTGACAGATACTGACATAGTCTAGACCATTATAACCATTCGCTACTGTAAACCCGAGAGAACGTTTTGGCTTAATCGCCTCAGAAGATATAATTTCTAATAATTGTGAACAAATCTTTGTAAGATTAGTACCCCGAAAGCCGTAATAATAGTATTTGCTCATAAGAACCCCTTTCCATTCTCTCAATGAAAAAGGAAAAGTAATCTTTTCCTAAGATACGTATTCATTGACAAAACAATGAACTTATTGTACCACAAATTTTAAAAAATACAAGTGGTCTTCAAATAAGGAACTAGTTTAGAAAGACCTATTTTGTGAGAAGCTTTTAAATAAATGATATCCCCTGACTCAAAAGGAAAATGCGATAGATATTCTTTTAAGGTTTCTAGTTGATAAAAATGAGGTTGATTCTTTAAAATGGATGTTTCTTCTCCATAAGTCATGAGTACGATATTCTCATATTTTTGAACTTCTTCTCCTAATTGTAGATGAATGGTAGAACTATATTCTCCCAGTTCTAAGAAATCTCCTAAAATAATAATTTTTCGATTCGGATATTGGCTGAGAATTTGAAGTGCGAACCGAAAGGATTCTAAAGAAGCATTATAGGCATCATCCACAATGGTTTTATCCCCTACTGTAATCCATTGCATCCGTGAGTGAACTCCTTTAAAAGAAGAAAGTCTTCGATTAATTTCTTTAGAATCATATCCCAAATACTCACATACTTTTCCCGCTAACGAAACATCGATGGCAGGAACGGTACCATATGATGCATATTCAGGATACACCAATGTTGCTTTTACTTTTTTTAGATATTCATCTTCCCCATTTACAAATAACTCCATTTGCGGATTTGCTTCTAATAATTCTAATTTTGCTTTTAAAATATTCTCTTTACTTCCTAAATTTCCTATATGGGCTGTTCCAATATTTGTAATAATCCCAATATCCGGTCTGGCAATATGGGATAGATAGGAAATCTCTCCTGCATGATTCATTCCTAGTTCTAATACGACAAAATCATAAGAACGATCTAATTGTAATAATGTTTTTGGAACCCCTATATGATTGTTTTCACTTTCTACATTCGCGAGTACGTGATAATCAAAGGAAAGTAAAAACCTTAAGATTTCTTTCGTACTTGTTTTGCCATTACTTCCAGTAATCGCAATCACTTTCCCCTGAAATTGTTCTCGGTAATATCGGCCTAACTTTCCTAAAGCATCCAATACTTTTCCTACCCTTAAGATGCAACAATCCGAACTGGTAATATTCTCTTCCGTAATGATAGCGATAGCCCCTTTTTGAATCGCATCCGTCACGTAGGAAATTCCTTTTCCATACACTAAAAAGACATCATTTGGTTCCATCTCCTGGCTAGACATTTGGACATGAGCAAACTCCCTATCCTCTCTAATCTCTCCCGTTGCCCCTATTATCTCTTTTAATTTTGAAAGTTTCAAAGTATTCCTCCCATAAAAAAATGGCTAGTCCATATACTTAGCCATTGCTTTCATCATTTGATTCACTTGTTTTTGACTTGGTGTTCTTCCCATCTGCATCATCATGGTACGAATCATTTGTTCATTAATTGGTGGATTCTTTTTTAAGTATTTCTGCATGTATTTCCGTGCGACAAAAAAACCAATTACACCACCGATTAGAATTCCTACGAATACTTGTAGTAAATCTACTAATAGACCCACAATCATCAGTCCTTTCATATGTTTTATTTTACTAAAGAATGGCTAAAAATACAAGACTTAATTTATTCTATGTAAAAGACTACAAAAAAAGAACTATTGTGGTTTCAATAGTTCAAATAATCTTTCTCTAATTTTAGAATAACTAAAATTCATAGCCTCCAATACTTCATCTTTCGTTCCACTATAGCCAAATGTTGAAAGACCAATCATATATTTTGGATGCGTGATAACACTTTCCCATCCTGAAGCAATTCCCGCTTCAATCACTACGCGAAAAACACCCGGAGGAAGAATGCTATTCTGATATTCTAAGGATTGCTCTTGAAATTGCTCTAAACAAGGCATACTGACCACACGAACTCCTAATTCACCACTACGAATAAATTCATGCGCTAAATTCTTAGCCGTCTGTACCTCTGAACCCGTCGCTACTAATATCAATTTTAAAGGAGATTGTTCCGCAAGAGCAACATATCCACCTTTCATCGTCCGCGAAGAATCTGTCTCTTCCAACACTTCTACTTCTTGACGGGTTAACACCAAAGCACTCGGATTTTCTTTAGAATCCAAAATCATTTGCCAACATCCTAACAATTCTTTCGCATCCGCAGGACGATAAACTTTCATATTGGGAATAGCTCTTAACATCGCCAACTGTTCAATTGGTTGATGAGTCGGACCATCTGGTCCAATCACAATCGAATCATGTGTATAAAGATAAGTAACAGGAAGTTTCATCAGAGCAGCCATTCGCATTGGTGGTTTCATATAATCTGCAAAACTCAAGAAAGCAGAACCGTAAGGTCTTAAATGAGAAAGCGCTAACCCATTTAAAATCGCTCCCATGGCATGTTCCCTCACACCAAACCAAATATTATTTCCACGGAACGAATCCGCACTGACATCTAAATACTCTGAAACATACGTCTTCGTTGTCGTACCGACATCCGCACTTCCTCCTACCAAAAGAGGAATTCTTTTTCCTAATTCTTCTAATATTTTTCCATTCGTATCTCGTAAGGCTTCCTTGGTATGTGTTCTCCACTCTAATCCGATATCAAAAACATTGTACGTTAACTGGTTATGGAAAAGTCCATCTATCAACATTTTGCCTTCCTCTCCTACGAAAGAAGTATATTCTTGATAATTTTTCGTCCAAGCCATATAGGAATCATTCACTCGGCTCGCAATATGTCCCCTTAATTTCGCAGCCTCTTCTTCATTGACATAGAAAGCTTGATTCGGTAGTCCTAAACGCATCCGCAATTGAGAGACATCTTCTTCCGTCAAAACTTTTCCATGAACCGTATGTTGTCCTTCTAAAAGGGAACCTTGTCCAATCTTTGTCTTCACTTCAATGAGGGTTGGTAAATCAGACTTCTTTGCACGATGGATGGCTTTATCTATATCCTCCACTTTATCTCCCTCTTTGACTAGGATAGTCTCCCATCCCATCGCTTTAAAACGATCCCGTACATTCTCTTGAAAAGTCTTTTGAATAGGTCCGTCTAAACTAACATCATTGGAATCATATAAAACAATCAAGTTATTTAATTTGAGAGTACCAGCAAAAGAAGCAGCTTCATAGGAAACCCCTTCCATTAAATCTCCATCCCCCACAAGGGCATAGACATGATAATCAATCAAACTGCGAGTAGGATTTAAACGGTATCGTTCTTCTAGTAATTTCTCCCCTAAAGCCAATCCTACAGCATTCGCTAGCCCCTGTCCTAAAGGTCCCGTCGAACAATCCACTCCAGGAGTTGTTCCTACCTCCGGATGTCCAGGTGTTTTCGAACCAATTCTACGAAAAGACTTTAAATCATCTATCGTAAGACCATATCCTACCATATAGAGAGTCGCATACAATAAAGCAGAACCATGTCCAGCAGACATGACAAATCGATCACGATTCACCCAATTGGGATCACAAGTATTTACCTTCATATGATTTTTATAAAGAGTATACAGAATGGGAGCTGCTCCCAAAACAATTCCAGGGTGTCCTGATTTTGCCTCCTCAATCATATCAATTCCTAATCCTTTTATATTGGATATTATCATACCATCATTCATATTTCAGACTCCTATTCTATATAGCATTATATCAAATCTTTCTAAATTAATAAAGAGTCACTTGACTCTCCCACCTGCGACATATCCATTTTATCCGTATGCCAAGTACCAATCATTAATATTCCTAATAAAATAGTGACTAAAAGAATAAACATATAGTTATCCCTCCAAAAATTCTTTACATATTCCATATACATACCTCCTTCATTCTGGTTTTATTCTAACACGAACAAATATTCGTGTCAAGATATTTTCTTACAAATTACAAACAAATGTTTGACATTTACATTTTTCTTTGATACAATGATAGTAATCTATAAGGAGGAAAGTATGGATAAATTAACCAAAAGGCAACAAGATACTTTACAGTATGTCAAAGAATACATGGTATCTCACGGATACCCACCTACTGTGAGAGAAATCGCTAATGCCTTACATGTATCTTCCCCTGCTACCGTTCAAGCACATTTAGATGGTCTAGCAGAAAAAGGATATATTAAAAAAGGAAATAATAAAAACAGAACGATTGAACTAATGGTCGATAATGAGTTTATTCCTAAAAATGAGACCGTCATCGATGTACCATTATTAGGAAAAATAACAGCTGGAAGTCCTATTGAAGCCATTGAAAACCCAGATGAATTTTTCTCATTACCGGCTTACCTAATTCCTAAAGATAAGGAAGTATTTACACTCAAGGTAAGTGGAGAAAGTATGATCAATGCGGGCATTCATGATGGGGATATCATTATTGTCGAAAGACAAAATACTGCTCGCAATGGAGAAATCGTCGTAGCCATGACAGAAGATAATGAAGTTACTTTAAAAACATTCTATAAAGAACAGAATCATTTTCGTTTACAACCAGAAAATGATACCATGGCACCTATTATTCTAGATAATGTATTTATCTTAGGAAAAGCCATTGGCTTATATCGAAAAATATAAAAGAGGAAGACTTACAAATCTTCCTCTTTTAATTCGGTATATTGTTTTTCTTTTTTAAACTTCGTATGAATTATGATAATGACTGTTAAGAATACTTCGATAGCAGATAATAAAATAAGAACAAATGGTTTATCATAAACCGTATTAATCAATGTCTCAAAATAACTATTTGGCGCTAACGAAGCAATGACATCATGCGCTAAAGGAATCAACAATAATCCTGCTAAATCAATTGCCCATAATTTTTCAAAAATAGTCATCTTTTGACTTAAATCTGTCTCAAATCGTAAAACTTTAGAATTGTTTACTAGGATATAGAAATAAAACACCATTATCGCCATCGTTGCTACATTTCTACTATATCCATATAAGTCATGGATTAAATAAGCTTTATCTTCAATCGATACTACCATCATCCAATCGTATATATGAGAAAAAACACCCAATAGATAATATTCTGAAATCATCAATGCCGTATAAATTGCAAAAGGAATAACAATAAATTTTCCTCTCATCATTTGATTCTTAGAAATTTCAGAATTCAAAAATACAAAATAAATTGAAAAAATGACAAAAGCGATAAAGAGACCTAACATCGTTAGCGTACTCATTCCAATATGGAAATAATCGCCAAATAAATTTTGACCAATAGGATTTTCATAATCAACTATTTTTGGTAAGAATAACTCTAATAGATAAAAGATGGCTGTTGATAACAACGTCAAGATTGGAAGTACAAAAAGACCTGTCTTCAATTGTAGTGGAAAAGGATTGGGTTTTCCATTTTCATCTATTTCTCCCTCTTGATATCTTTTCATGTAATCTTGCATCATATCTTGTGTTTCTAATATTCTCTCTTGGTAATCATCAATTTTCTCTTTAGCGTTCTCTTTTTTCTCTTCCATAGAGATAGCCATCTGTTGATATTTGGCAACATCTTGATATGTATTTGGATGTTCTAGTAATCGTACCAAATCATCTGGCGTTTTAGCAAAGTTATAATATCCCATCGTAATTAACATCGACAAAAAGTCCACATTAGAATACGATTTAGAAGCCTCCAACAAAATTACCGTCTTCGTTGGTTCAAAGAAATTCTTTAACTCTTTCCAAGCCGCAATTTCTAAAGCATCTTTTAAAGCCGTAATATCGAGAATCAAATAGTCAATCTCTAAATCTCGAATAGAATTAACACAATCATATGCCGTATGTTGTCCAACAGCACATTGATAATCCATCGATACAATTTCACTTTGATCAACAACATCCTTTAATTTATTGGCAATTACAACAATCATACACTACTCCTAACCTTTCTCTTTGAAAAAGCATTCAAAATAAACATTAATATTGGTAAAACGAAACTGACACCCATGATAATTTCATTACTATGCGCATAATCATAAAGGAACGCAATGCTCTCTAAGAGAGACTCTTGAGAGAATATCGCCATCACAGATTCTATCGTCGGTATTACTAAAGCATATAATAACCACAATACTCCTACCCATTCAAATAGATTCATCCGTACATTAGGATTCGTTTCATTGCGAAGAATAGAACCAAATAACGCTAATGTACCTATTAAACAACCGTATAAAGTAGATAACGTATAATAAAGGGTACTATAGAGTACTAATTCTAAATCTAAAGCAGAAAAGATGGAAGGAATCACATGAGGAGCTGCTAACGTAACCGCATAATACATTCCCACAAATAGGCAAAGCGCTGCTACCATATATTTAAAAACTTGTTTCGTTTTAGAAGCAACTAAATCGACAAACGAAGAGGCTCCTAAGAATGCAATCACACAAAACATCACTCTTAAAATCCATGGATAAAAATCTCCGAAAAAGTCTGTTATTTTCGTCAACAATCCCGTTTTCGATAACACAATCATCACTGCACAACTCAAAACAGAAATGATTAACCAAGTAAGAGGCATCTGCACTAAACCAGATAATATTCTAGAAGAAGTGGTATCTTTATCCACCTCATTATTAGGATCTTTTAGTGGTCTTCTATCCAGGGGAACCCCCTGTTGTACAGAATTTTGAGGCATATTTTGAGGAGTTTGCCCCATCATCGGTTGTCCCATCATTCCCGTATTAGGCATTCCATTCATCATGGGATTCATCCCATTATTCATAGGAGCCATCATAGGAGTCATCATACCCTGTTGATTCATCATAGGTTGATTCATCATTCCTGGTTGTGACATCATAGATTGCCCCATCATAGGGGAAGAAGACATATAATTTTGAGGAGTCATCATACCCATATTCGAAGAATTATTCATCATTCCATTAGGCATCGGTTGTGATACCATATTTGGTTCCATAGGAGATGGGGATGCCGTAGGTGTAGGAGTGGGTGGTACAAAAGTATAGTTAGCAGTTTCCCCACTAGTAGGACCTACTCCAAAAATAGACAAGTCTCCCGTATTATTATTATTATTATTCAAAGAAGGATTCTCGACTGGTGCATTAGTACTTGGTTGAGGAGTAGATGGTGTCTCTCCATATAAAGAAGCAAAAGGATTAGAAATTCCTTTATCATCATAAGAAGGTCGAGAGAAACCATCCTCCAATACCACAGGTTGATTCGCATAAGGATTGAAATTTGGTTGTACATCTGCTGGTGCAGGTTCAAAAGCATTATTCTCTCTCGTTGGGGTCTCTACAATACTACTAGCGATTACTTTCGATTTTTCTAACGCAAAAGTTCTCGTCTCATCCTTCTCTTCTTCAACATCATCACTATAAGTAAGTAATACATCCATCGCTAAATTAATCTTTGTAATTTGTTCATTATTCAGTGTCATCGAAGCTGCCTGTGCTTTCAATTGTTCCATTTCCGCTAAAACTTCTGACTTACTCTTTCTAACGTTCGTTTCCACTACATGAAAATTCGCATCAAAATCTTTTCCTACCTTATAAATAGAATACTGACATTGAAAAGTCGTCTTAATCACATCTAAGGCAGACGGAAGATACTTTCGTACTTGTCCTTTGAATTTTTCTTGTGCTTCCTCTAACTTCTTATTTCTCTCTTCCTCATCCGTGACCGTATTCATAATCTCTTGGACGGTTTGATGATAAGTCTCCTTTTCCTGCGGAAAGATGGATAAATTTGTAAACATAATATCACCTATTCTAGATTCTCTGGATATTCTCCTTTATCTATTAACCCTTTTATATAATCCTTTAATTCTTGTAAATCGGATGCATACGTAATGCCTTTCCATACCGCACTCGTATCAATCACACGACAACGAATATTCTTTTTTTGTATCTGTTGAAAAACAACTTCTGGTATTAAAAATTCTGCACGTTCCAAATCATTAGAATTCTCTAAAAATAATTGAAATTCTTTTTCTAATATCTCAAAAATATCTGGTGTGAACAAAAACATATTCATAGAAGCTCTACAATTTTCGGGAGCCACAAAAGAATCTGTGCCATCTAAAGGAGTAGCTACCATAACTCCATCTGTTCTCTCCACACTAGACTCGATTAACTTTGTCAAATAACCATCCTCAATTTCACAAATACCTCTTTTTACAGAACCATTTTCTGTTAAAGTATTTTTTAATTGATATCCTAACAAAGCATATTCTCTACTTTTTGGAACCGTCTTAAAATAATTGGCAGCATCTTGATATCCTTGATAACCATAAAAATCATCGGCATTGATGACTAAGAACGGTTCTTTCACAACCTCTTTACAACAAAGAATAGCATGTCCTGTTCCTAATGGTTTTACTCTACTTTCTGGAATCGTAATGTGTTTAGGAACATTATCGTTCTTCTGGAAAACATATTCAACATGAATTTTTCCCTCTACTCTTTTACCAATCGTATTTTTAAATAATTCATAATTTTCTTCTTTGATAATAAACACTACTTTGGTAAATCCTGCCCTAATAGCATCATAAATCGAATAATCGATAATAAATTCTCCATTTGGCCCTACTGGTTCAATTTGTTTTAATCCTCCAAAACGACTACCCATACCAGCAGCCATAATTACTAAAGTCATTCCACTCCTCCTAACATAATCTGTGGTTTCATCATCAAGCGATCTTTCTCATATATTTGATAGACTGCTAAAACCAAGCCATCACTATCTTTAAAAACAACCTTATCCTGATGATATATATTCTCTAATATTTTACCATTTAATACCTCTTTTTTCAACTCATCACTACAGGTAACCGTATAAAAATTCGTAAGAACAGAAGAAATGGGATGCAAATCAGATAAATGAAGGTCTTCTAAAGGAATACAATTCTCAATAGCAAAAGTTCCTTGTTGAATTCTCCGCAATTCTTCCATATTTCCATAAGTATGAAGTTTTCTGGCGATATCTCGAATAAGACTACGAATGTAGGTACCCTTACTTACTTTCGTACGAATAGAAAAATATACTTTCCCCTGTTCTTCCATAACGGGCGAAATTCTCTTTAATTGATAAATAGTCACTTCTCTTGTTGGTAAAAAAACTTCTTCTTGATTTCTCGCATACTCATACAATTTTTTTCCATTCACTCTGATAGCAGAATATTTAGGAACTTCCTGTTGATAACTCCCTATCAAGGAAGAAAGAGCTTCATCGATTTGGGATTCTGTCAAATGGACTGATTCTTCATAAAGAATAGTTCCCTCTTTATCTAACGTATCCGTTTCCATTCCTAAACAAACTCGTGCTTCATATTCTTTATCCTCACAAGTTAATAAATCCACTAATTTCGTTGCTTTGCCAACGCAGACAATCAATACACCCGTCGCTAACGGATCCAAAGTACCGGTATGTCCTACTTTTCTCGTTTCGGTTTTTCTAATAATCGTATCCACTACTTCTCTACTTGTCATACCTGATGGTTTGTCAATGAAAAAAATACCGTTCATATCATCACCAAACTCATTATAACACAAAAAAAGGATTTAATCCTCTTTCTGAAATAGATACTCAAAGATTTCTACGAAGAGAAGAAAAACATACCCGAGTCTCGCAAGTGACAAGGTCTCTAAGTCTTTTTGAATTTTTTCTTTCTCTCCTTCTTTCACCCATTCTATTTCCATTAAATGAGCCAAAGCAATTTGTGCCGTCTCTTTCTCTAGATACCAAGTTATACCATAAAATATGGTAATACAAGCGAGAATCCCCAATGATAATAGACAATAGTAAAGATTCATGGTAAAAAGAGAAGCAAGAAACGCTAAAACACCAAGACCTGCGATAATGGGCATTACCACTTCTACCTTATCCCGAATCTTTAAAGAGGTATTTGCTTTTTTATCTTGAATAGCATGCGCAGCTACATAAGATGCTAATAATAAGCAAGCACTGGTATCACCATTAAAAACTTTTGAAGAAAGACGAATGACCTTTCTATTCGCATCATAATAATTTCTAAGGAGCCCTTTCGTCTCTACCACATAAACACGGGATAAATGAGCATGTTCTAATAACTCATGAGCGATTTCACATCCCGTAATATTTTGTTTACTTTTTTCTTTCGACAGACGATGCCACATCATCAGATAGGATAGAAAAGAATGCAAAGAAATCAGCATGACAACGAGAATAAAGGCACCGGTCAAAATCGTATCCATATCATATCTCATATTATTTTACCTCGTAAATTGTACCCTCTCTAGTATCTTTTAACACAATTCCTTCCTCCAATAATTCATTACGGATAGCATCTGCTAAAGCAAAATTTTTTCCTTTCTTAGCTGCATTTCGCTCTTCTATTTTCTCTTGAATATAAGTATCTAATTCTCCCACAACATTCTCTGGTTGATCTCCTAAATTTAAAGAAAGAACCGTATCAAATTCACTCACTAAATATCTCTTTTGAGCATTCGATAAATCACTTTTCAATACATCATAAAGAACGGTAAGCGCTAAAGAGGTATTTAAATCATTCGCTAGGGCTTCTTTAAACTGTTCATTCCACTCTTCCGTACCTGTAGACTCTACTTCAACTCCTAAATTTTTTACTTTCTTTCGTAACTTTTGATAAGCTGCATTCGCATTATCTAATGCCTCATAACTAAACACTAATGGTTTGCGATAATGGCTATTTAAACACATAAAACGGTAACTAATAGGGTCATATCCTTTTTCTTCTAGTAGAGAAATAGTTAAAAATTCTCCCTTACTTTTACTCATCTTTCCACTTTGATCATTTAAATGTTCTCCATGTACCCAATAATTACACCATTTATGTCCTAAATATCCCTCTGATTGAGCAATTTCATTCGTATGATGAGGGAAAATATTGTCTACTCCACCACAGTGAATATCTAGATATTCTCCTAAATATTTCATACTAATACCAGAACATTCAATATGCCATCCTGGATATCCTAATCCCCAAGGACTATCCCATTTTAGTTCTTGCGAATCAAACTTAGATTTGGTAAACCATAATACAAAATCAGCCTGATTTCTCTTATTAGCATCCTCTTCTACTCCTTCTCTTACTCCAACTACCATCTCATCTTCTTTATGGTTCGTAAGTACATAGTAATCCTCTAATTTAGACGTATCAAAATAGACATTTCCTCCTGCTATATAAGCTAAGTCTTTTTCTAATAAAACTTGAATAATATCAATATAAGTATCAATATTTTGTGTAGCTGGCGATACGATATCTGGCCATCGAACATTCAATTTTTCAACATCCCTTTTAAAAGCTTTCGTATAAAAATCAGCGATTTCTAAAACAGATTTATGTTCTCTTTTGGCACCTTTTAACATTTTATCTTCTCCAGAATCAGAGTCACTAGATAAATGTCCTACATCCGTGATATTCATACATCGTTTTACAGAATATCCCAAATATTTTAATGTCTTTTCTAAGATATCCTCAAAAATATAAGTTCTTAAATTTCCAATATGGGCAAAATGGTATACGGTTGGTCCACAAGTATACATCGTCACTTCTTCTGGATGATGAGGAACAAACTCTTCCACTTTATGTGTGAGGGTATTAAAAATTCTCACGAATATCACTTCCTTCGTATTTCATTATATCATATTATAATTCATTCATAAAAAAAAATGCCTAAATTCGGCATTTTTATTTTGTACCCATTTGATAATGGTATCTTACCACATCCCGAGTTTGACAGATGAAAAAAATTAAAAAGTTTAATTTTTGTTGAAATTAGGCTTTTCTTTTTGTACAAACTTTG